>PFUQ01000121.1 GCA_002790175.1 Flavobacteriales bacterium CG_4_9_14_3_um_filter_32_8 | reverse complement strand
ACCGCCAAAAAAGCCATCACTCAAGAAGATACTTGCTATTTGGTAGAAGGATATACTGATGTTATTTCATTGTATCAGGCTGGAGTAGAAAATGTAGTGGCTTCTTCTGGAACATCTTTAACCGAAGGACAAATTCGGTTAATTAAACGTTTTACCGAAAATGTAACTATTTTATACGATGGTGATGCCGCAGGATTAAAAGCTTCTTTTCGTGGTATCGATATGATTTTAAAGGAAGGAATGAATGTTCGAGTAGTTTTATTTCCTCAAGGCGAAGACCCTGATTCCTATGCTAAAAATCATACTTCTGAAGAGTTAAAAACTTACATTACAACCAATGCTCAGGATTTTATTCGTTTTAAAACTTCAGTTTTAATCAAAGAAGTAGGAGATGACCCAATAAAAAAAGCAGAGTTAATCAAAGATATTGTAAATAGTATTTCTAACATTCCAGATCAGATTAAACGTTCAGTTTATACTAAAGAATGTAGTAGTTTATTAGAAATTTCAGAACAAGCATTAATTAATGAGACCAATAAAATACTTAGAAAGAATTTTTCTAATCATACCAATCAACCTATTTCAGAAATTGAAATTGATTACGAAGTAGAAAATCAAGAAAAAAAAGAGAATGTTGTTGATGAATTAATGCATTGGGAAAGAGAAACCATTCGCTTATTAATCACTTTTGGAGAAGAAATGATTAAAGTAGATGCAATTGATGAAAATGAAGAAACTGTTAGCAAAGAAATTTCCGTAGCATTTTATATGATTAGCAGTATTAATAGTGATAATATCAAGTTTGAGAATGCAACTTATCAAAAAATAGCTGATTTTTATACAGAAAAAATAAACAATGAAGAAATGCCTACTCATCAGCATTTTATCAATCATTCCGATAGTGACATTAGCCAGCTCGCTATCAATATTTTTACGAATCAATATGAACTAAGTCCCAATTGGGAAAAACATAAAATTTATCCTATTACTGAAGATAAACAATTAAAAAAAGCTATTTTTAATACCCTATTTGCTTTTAAAAAGAGTAAACTAAGAAGATTAATAATAGAGAATCAAGAAAAAATTAAGAATGAATCAAGTCAAGAAATTCTTAATCAATTAATTCAAGAACAAATCAATTTAAAAAAAATTGATCAGCAGTTAGCCACTAAATTAGGGCGGGTGGTGTGAAATTACCTACAAAATTAAATTCTTATATTCCTAAATTTTATTGCAAAAATTTCAATAGGAGAATTAATACGAAATAAGGAAAACATCCAAAAAAATGGAATTTCAATTGTAACAATTGAAGATGAAAATTTTATAGAAGAATTAATAAAATCTTCTTTTAAAGAAGAAACTTTAGTATAAATAGAATCACTAATTTTATCTTTTGAAATTATAATAATTTTATACATATTAAATGAGTTTTAAAAGGGCTGTTGCAGCGTATTAATTTTTTATTTAATGATAACATCAATCAGAAGAACTTTTACGAAGGAAGATATTAATGAACTCAACAAAAAATATATTTCTTTAACTATTACTGAACGAATTGAAGAATTGTATAAGGATTTTGTTGCTGAAGAAGTAATGTTAACTTCTTCTTTTGCTGCAACATCTGCTTTTTTATTAAGAGTATTTTCATTAATTAACCCAGCACAAAAAGTATTTTTCATTAACACGGGTTATCATTTTTTAGAAACATTGCAATACAAAGAACATTTAACTGAATTATATGGGTTGAATGTTGAAGATATAAGTGCAGAAAAAATCGATCATGAATTTACTGATGAAGATGAAACATGGAAAAAAGATCCTGATTTATGTTGTTCGATAAATAAAGTAAAACCATTAGAAGTTATTAAAGATAATTTTACGGTATGGGTATCTGGTTTAATGGAATGGCAAAGCGACCATAGAGCCTCTTTAAATATTTTTGAAGACCGTGGTGGTATTTTAAAATTTTATCCTTTATTGGATGTAACTATTGAACAAAGAGAAAAATATATCAAAGAAAATAACTTGCCATTTCATCCATTAGTAGAAAAAGGATATTTTTCTGTTGGATGCAAACATTGTACTATTCCTGGCAAAGGAAGAGAAGGAAGATGGAATAATAATCCGAAAACTGAATGTGGATTACATTTGTAATCAACAAGATGAGCGTAAAACTTAATTTAGCATTTTTGCAGTGCATAAATTTTAAACAGTGAAAACTAAAATAGCTATAATAGGAGCGGGGAACTTAGGAACTTCTTTAGTCAAAGGACTTGTAAATAGTGGTCAATACCAACCTTCTAATTTTATTTTAACGAGAAGAAATACTTCTAAATTAGATATATTTAAAGTTGATGGTTACACGATTACCTCCAACAATCAAGATGCAATTGTAAATGCCAACATTATTATATTAGCAGTTTTACCTCAAAAAATTGATAATGTTCTTAACGAAATTGCTAATACAATCACTAAAAAACAATTAGTTATTTCTTTAGTTTCTGGAGTAAAAATAAGTCAGATACAAGCAAAATTAGGTAATGATATTCCTGTGCTGAGAGCAATGCCTAATACTGCAATAGCAATTCGAGAATCAATGACTTGTATCGCAGATAACGAACAAAATAAAGATAGAATTGCCGAGGTGAAAGAACTTTTTGAATTGGTTGGTGAAACTATTATAATTAATGAAGAGCAAATGACTTCTGCTACTGCTTTATGTGCTTGTGGTATTGCTTTCTTTTTACGAGCAATCAGAGCTGCTTCACAAGGTGGCAACGAAATCGATTTTCACGCAAAAGATGCTTTAAAGATGGCGGCTCAAACCGCTAAAGGAGCAGCTTGTTTGCTAATTACCAATCAATCACATCCTGAAGATGAAATTGACAAGGTAACTTCTCCTAGAGGTTGTACCATTGCAGGTTTAAACGAAATGGAACACAACGGATTTAGTTCTTCTTTTATTAAAGGGATAACGATTTCTGCAAAAAATGCTAAAGCTCTTTATTCAGAAAAATAACAAGTTTTTAGTGGTCAATTTTATATAAAAAAAATCGTCCGTCGGCTGACGAACGATTTTTTTAAAATAATGGATGTCTTCCAATTAAAGCAGAAAACAGATCATGTGGAATTTTAGAAATGCCATAAATCATGTTCCATTTTAAATAAATCATCTTTAATTCGATCAGCCTCAAATAATAATTCAATTGGTGAAGCTTCTTTATAATCGATAATCATCCTATCGTAAACATTCGATTCTTTATAAATGTAACTGTTAAACATTCTTTTCCAAAAGATATCTTCAAAGGTTCTTCTTTCAGCATCATTCTGTCGATTAAAAACATCATAATTGGCAAATACATACCGTGCTTCAGGAAAATAAACCCAAAAAACTGGTTTAAGACCCTTAACAGTTCCATCTTCCGCCATAGCTGTAGAAAAAGGACAGATTCCTATAATCCGAACATCCATAATTGAACGTTCTCTATCAAAAAACCAATCTTCCTTTAATCGATATTTAACAATATCTTGTGATGACATCGGATTGTAAGATATTTTAGGAATTGTTGGATCACCAAATTCATCTTCAGTCATTATAGTCAGTGAATCTCCCATTCTTCCAACAGCTTCAGAAACACTTAATGGCACAGTAAATTCATCATCAACTGGGTCATACGCTTTTAATGTTTTTTCTTCGGTTACTGCATATTTGATGACATCAAATAAACTTTTTCTATCTTGTATAGACTGAAGGGGAAAATATAAAGGATGATTAATTTTTTCACGAAGATCTATTTCTCTCCAAATTCTTTTATGCCACATCACATCTGCTTCTCTAACGTAAGTATATGGAACAACCCTTCTAGTTGGTGTGTTTTCTTTAATCCAGGGTTTGTCCAGAATTTTCTGTGACTTAGATTCAGAAACACCAATTAGAGTAATAAGAATAGTTGTAAGTACTGTTAATCTAGCAAATTTCATAATCGTCCTCCTTTTCCTTTATTAATATTAAATTATTTTTAAGATAACTGGTGATAAAGTTCTAGATGTGCCATCTGGCATACTAACTTTAATTTTTTCAATATAAAACTTTTGGTTTCTTTTTGAACCCCCAATTAACTTCTTGCATTGTTCATTTAATTTATTTCCATGTACAGGTATTTCTTGAACAATTCCTGATATTGTTGTAGAAAAAACAAATGAAGAAACATTCACAGTAATATTAAAATCGAAACCATCCATTTTTGCTTGTACAGTTCCTGCAGAAGAAAATGCGATTTTTTGAATGCTCTCGGATCCTGTTTTCCCTGCACAATAAGACTTCGGATCAGGTATTCTTTTCACTCTAAAGGGAACACTACCTAAAGGTACATTTTTCCCTGTTGTTTTGTCAACTCCTGTTACCACAATTTTAACTTCACCTGGTGTTTTTGGTCGCATAATGTAACCTTTTCCGCTTTTGGTTAAACCTGGTGCAGAAGCTGTAAAGTTTGGCATTGGTGCAGCAATAGAAACAGGGTTATCCACTCCAATGTAAAAAACATTCATTTTATCTGCTGATACAGCTAATGCAGGTTTTCCAACTTCGAAAGAACTTTCAAAAGGATAAACTTTTGGCCCCTTTTTGGTATTTAATTTAATAATACCACCCCAAGCGTGTTCTCCAACACCTTCCCGTACTCTTAAATTACCTTTACCAGCAGCAATATCTTTTTCATTCATTTGATACCAATCACCTTGGCTCCATGAGTCTCCTTTTGTGCCTTTCATGATGGCATTAACATCAAATTTTTGGGTTTTTTCAACCGCTAAAGCTGCAGCCGTATCAAATGCTACTTTTGAAATGTAGATTTCTGGATTCGTTCTATCATCATAAGCTGCAGTGAAAATATCTGCTCTAAAAGTGTCTCCATCCATAATGTAAGCTTTAGGCATAACGGCCATCCCTCTTACTTTATTAAAGGAAACCCCTCCAGCATCTATTCTTTCATATAATTTATTAATAATATCAGCTTCAGAGGTTCTAACATCTGATTGAATTTTAGATAATAAGGTTATTGTTGCTGCCAAAGGTGCGTGATAAAAATTGTTTACTTCCCACTTATCCTTATTTTTGGCATCAGGGGTATTTAAGTAATTAATTTTCTTTGACATTTCAGTTCGAACATCTACCTCTTCAAATACATCTAATATTCCTTTTTGATAAGCATTTAACTTTTCTCTTAAGGTAATCCCACTCCATTCTTCTTCACCAGGCATTTTTACTGGAGTAGATGGATCTGCTAATCCCATTAAATGGGTAGGAACATCATAGTTGTCTTTTCCTTCTACATTTTCAATATGAATGGTATCTGCTACTTCTTTAGATAATCCATCAGTTGTTTCCATTAAAACAATTTTTAATTGTTTCACATGATTATACATGTCATCGGCTAGTTTTTTTACTTGACTAGCTTTATCAGCCCATTTTTTTGCCGCAGGACTTTCTGCTCCGGCTTTATCAAATGCACGATACAAAATGCCATTACTGGCATCGAAAGATATAGTAGTATTTTCTATACCATTATTAATTTTGATAAATGCTTCTAAGATATCTTTAGAAATATTTAAAGCCAAAAGGGCAGTTAACACAAGGTACATCATACCTATCATTTTCTGCCTTGGTGGTAAATCGCCTCCACTCATAATTCAATTTTATTAAATTAGTTAAACAAAAAATAATTAGTTAAGATTTCATTGCAGTTAACATATTGCCATAAACATTGTTTAAAGCAGACAAGTTATTTGATAATTCGGCAATATTTTCTTTGTAACGTTTGGTATCATCAACAGATTCTGACAAGTTAGTCATTAAAGCTGTAATTCCAGCGTACATTGCTTTCATTGTTTCTGTTTGCTGTTGTGAACCTTGCAATTGAGATTCGTAAGATCTGTTTAGTGCTTCTAAATTAGTTGCCATTTTTTGCATTTCAGATCCTGTAGAAGATCCTGCATCTGCAGCACTTTTTAATGAGGCCAAAGATTCAGAAGCTTTGGTATAATCATCTGCTAAAGAAGCTGATGCTTTAGAATAATCGTTTGCTAATATACTTACTTTTGATGAAGCATTTTTTAAACTGTCAGTATATTCGCTTGTAGCAACAGATGCATCAGATATTTCAGAAAGTTTGTTCGCATTAGTACTCAAACTTCTTAATCCTTGTCCTAAGCTTTCAATTAATGCTGGGTCTATTTTAGCATCATCTAACATGGTATCTAATTGTTCAACAATTGTTCCTTTTTTCTCTACTGCATTACCCTCCTCATCATATACACCTGCAAGTTCTGGATAAGCTAATGTCCAGTCTAATGGAAGGTGTTGAGGTTCAAAAGCAGAAAAGGCAAAGATGATAGCTTCAGTACTTAATCCAATAATAAGCATTGGACCAGCCCCAGGCCAGTGCATAATTTTAAATAATGCTCCTACAATTACTACAGATGCTCCAAGTCCGTAGAGCAATCCCATCATTGTTTTACCTTTTTTTGTTTCGAATAGATATTCTGAAAGTCCCATAATTTTTTTAGTTTTAAAGTTAATAGATTATATTTAGATAGGTTTTAATATTTCAATTTATAAATTATCGTCTTTAGCCCTTCCTAAGTAGGTCATTACACATCTAAAGCCTATGTAGCATTTAGCGGTATCTTGGTATTCATAAGTTCTAGTTCCTGTTTGTAAGTAATATCCTATATCTTTCCATGAACCACCTCTAATTACTTTTCTTTTTAATACCTCAGGATCGTCTTGTTTTGCGTCATATAAATAATCGGGGTTTAAATCGTGAGCAAAGTTATATGCCGATTCATCAAAAGCATTACTTGTCCATTCAGCAACATTTCCTGCCATACAATATAATCCAAAGTCGTTAGGGTTATAAGAATTAATTTTCACGGTATGAAATCCACCATCATCAATGTAATTACCTCTCATTGGTTTAAAATTTCCTAAGAAACAACCTCTACTATTTCTGATGTAAGGTCCACCCCAAGGATAAGGACTTAAATCTAATCCACCTCTTGCTGCCCATTCCCATTCTGATTCGGTTGGTAGTCTATAATCATTAACAATAGTACCACCATTTTCTACTAAGAAATTATGTAGTAATTGTGTTCTCCAAATACAGAAAGCGGTAGCTTGTTTCCAACTAACTCCAACGACTGGATAATCGTCGTAAGCTGGATGCCAAAAATAATTTTGAGTCATAGGCTCATTAAAAGAGTAAGTTAAATCATGTATCCAAGCTAAAGTATCAGGATATACGTTAATAACATCTCTCATAATAAATGATGATCTATCGGTATTAAAAGCATGTCTTGCTCCTTCTTCTCCATTTAAAGCGTTTCTACTTTCTCTACGAGCTGCTCTTCTAAAATCTATCCAATAATAAGTATAATTTAATTTACGAACATCAATTTCTCTTCTACGCAAAAATCTTTCAGCTGGAGATAAAAACATTGGCTCTAGTGCTTCTCTTGCTTCAGGTTCGTCCCATTTTAATTTAGCATACCAATTGATGGTTGGTGGATCAATTTCTTCATCAAACTCATTAACACTAGTTAAATAGTATTCTTCATCAACTTCCTCTCCCATTATTTTACGTGCAATAGAATCCCGAACATGATAAACGAATTGACGGTATTCATTGTTAGAGATTTCTGTTTGATCGATGTAAAATGCTTGAACAGAAACTGTTCTTGTTTGTGCAGTTAAGGAATAAGGAACATCTTGATCGGATGGCCCCATATTATAACTCCCCATAGGAATAAATAACATTCCAAAAGGATCTGGTTGATACCATTCTTCTCTACCTTGTACTCCAATTAATTCTCCGTTTTCTTTACTACATGAGTAAAGAATAACTATAGCTAGCAATATTAATATTCGTTTCATAATTACCTCCTTCTTTTGTTTTTTACTTAGTTATTTGCTAAGTAAAACCGCTTAAATTTTAAACGGAACATGCATTTACGTAATTTAAAAATAAATGGTTACAATTTTTTCTTATAAAAATCTTACTGAGTGATAAACTTCCCTGTGAGGAGGTTTAACAATACTTGTACAATATTTAAGCATAAACTCCAAACTTCCACTACTATGGTCTCCTAAAGCTGATGTTGTTACATCATAAGAAACCCCAAATTTTAAGCCTGATGGTTTTGGAAAATTAACACCTGCTAAAATTGCTATTGCATCTTGTACTCTATAAGAAACGCCTCCCCATAATAAATTATTGTATAAAACAATTATGGTTGCATCAATTTGAGTAGATGCAGCATCTGTTTTTGCTAAGATAGATGGTTTCATTACCCATTTTCTATCTCCATCAATTGCCCAATCATAACCTGCCATAATATAGTAGTGTCGAGATTGTGCATAATTTAAGGTACCAGTTCCACCGGGAGCATTACCATTAGCAACATCTTTTAATTCGGTTTGTGGAAGGTGTAGTGAAGAAATACCTACATACATTTTATTTTTAATGTTGTAAAATAAACCAAAACCAGCATCAAAAGTCATGGCTGAAGTACTCGCATTAGGTATTGATGGATCTAAGTTGTAATCGTCAATTGCAATAAATTCATCTCCAAAAGATTTATTAATCATGCCAACTTCAAGTCCAATGCCTAAAGTTCCTGGTCCAAGCATTAAATTATAAGAATAGGCTAATTTTGCTATTAAAGAACTTTCAATACCTAATTTATCTTGAAAAACAGTTAGTCCAAGACCATGTTTACTTCCTAATAATGCATCGGCACTAAATAAATGTGTTTGAGGGCGACCGTCAAAGCCCATCCATTGAGACCTTGTTAATAAGGTGGCACAAATTCCACCATTGTGTCCAGCTGACCCAGGATTAACACTTAATTTATTAAACATATATTGTGTAAACTGAGCATCTTGTTGTGCTACAGACACAAATCCAGCAAACAAAAAAGCTGTAGAAATAATTAATTTCTTCATAAAATTAGTATTTTTTTTCATAGTTTTTGATGCATTTAAGCAGTCAATAGTCGGCTAAGATAAATAAAAATTTATTTTAACCAAAAACTTTTTCAACTTTTAATTGTTTACTACTTATTTACAGCCTAAAAAGATTACAATAATTTTTGAAATGTTTGCCACCATCTATCAGGAACTTCATTGTTACAAGCGGTCTTGTAGTCATTATAGGAACATGGAACAAGTAAATGTCTTTCATATTTTATTTTTTCATGAGAAGGGTAGGGAACATCCATCCACCATCTTTCACTTTTATCACTTTTATAAAAAATAATTTCATTTTGCCCATTTTGGATGTTTACGATATATTTTAAATAAGTTTTTCTACTTCCAATTGGGAAATCATTTTTTCGATTTGCATAACCATCTATAAAATACCAAATCATTTGAGCAACACTATGTGCAGTTTGACCATTGATATCTTTTTCTGGATTAGTTTCATAAAAACCAATAGAGGTTAATTTATCACTCAATCCAGCATATCGACTTATTTGGCATGCTTGTTCACCATAAAATCCATTTGGAGATGCACTTTTGTTTCCAGGTGCTTCTGCTTGTCGAATAGCAGAAATGTCAAAACTAATTACATCTGCATTTCTAACAATAGGTTCTACCTCTTCTATGTTTTTTTGAACGTGCCCCAAACGATAGGTGTCAAAAAATAATTTAGACATGAGAGTTACTTCTTCTTTATCAATAAAGTAGGTTTGGTAGCCGATATTACTGAAATTAAACAAATAATTGGGTTGGTGTAAAATTATTTTTGTTAAGTAGTTAGTAGATGTTATTTCTTCCTCGGTGTCGCCTAAATCGAATTTTGAATCTATTGTTACTAGGTTAATAGTTTGTTCTAAATTTTTGTAGGCTAAAAAATTAGCATACGTTAAATCTTGGCTTCCTCCAATAATAATAGGTATAACATTTTTTTTTATTAGATCTTCTACTATCGAACTTAATGCAAAATAGGTATCATTTACAGTTAATCCAATTTTAAAGTTACCTAGATCTATTATTTTTGGCAGATTGTTAAATCCCATTAATTGATAGAGGTATTTACGGACTTGGTTTGGTGCCAAAGCACATCCTTGATTGGTAATTGAATTTCGGTCCTCGCCAACTCCTAGTATTGCAATATCAAAAGCAGATATATCTTGATTGTGATAAAACTCAATAGAATTTACAAACTGATTTTTTTTATAGGCATGATTTAAATCACCTTCATTTAAGTTAATGGTGTCAAAAAACTCTAATAAATTCATACGTTAAAAAATAGTTTTTAAAATTTGATATAATTTTCTACTTCTTTTTTTTACTTTTCTTCTTTGGGGCTGTATCTTCAATTATTTTTTCTACCTCTTCCAAAGATAATTTTTCGACATTAGTAGTTTTTGGGAGTTCAATTTTTAATTTACCTTTTATAATATTGAATCTTCCCCAGCGAGCTTTTTGAACAGAAATACCTTTATCTTCCCAGTTATGGATGTACTTATCAATCTCTTTTTGTTTTTTATCTTCAATTAATTCGGCTAGGTTGCTTGGCGATAGGTGGTCGAAATTATATTTTTTGCTCACATTAATAAAAATATTATTCCATTTGATAAATGGGCCGAAACGTCCAACTCCTTTTTGAATAGGAAATCCTTCATACTCACCAATTGGAGCATCTGCGTTTTGTTTTTGCTGAATGAGTTCGATAGCTCTTTTTAAATTTACGGAACCTAATTCTTCACCTTTAGGAATTGAGATAAACAAGTTATCAAATTTCACATAAGGTCCAAATCTTCCTTGAGAAACAATGATTTCATGCCCTTGGTGTTTTCCAAGAGTTTTTGGATATTTAAAAAGAGCTAATGCTTCATCTAAAGTGATATTGCCAATGGTTTGTTGTCCTTGAAGTCCTGCAAATTTTGGTTTTTCTTCATCTTCAGTTTTTCCAATTTGAATCATTGGACCAAATTTTCCAATTCGTGCAATTACAGGTTTGCCCGATTCAGGGTCATTGCCTAAAAATTTTTCGCCGCTAGCCCTATCAGCATGTTCTAATGTATCTTCAATTTGAGAATGAAATGGGGTATAAAATTCTTCTATCATTTTATTCCATTTTTTTTGTCCATCTGCTATTTCATCAAATTGTTCTTCAATTTTGGCAGTAAAACTATAATCTAATACTTTTCCGAAATTTTCAACTAAGAAATCATTTACAACAATTCCAATATCCGTTGGAAACATTTTTTTCTTTTCAAACCCATAATTTTCTACTAAAGTTTGGTCTGTTACTTTTCCTTTTTTCAATGTTAATTGAGTAAAATTTCTTTGATTTCCATCTCTATCTTCTTTTACCACATAACCTCTTTTTTGAACAGTAGAAATTGTTGGAGCATAGGTAGAAGGTCTTCCAATACCCAATTCTTCTAATTTTTTTACCAAACTAGCCTCTGTATATCTTGGAGGATAATGGGAAAAACGTTCGGTTGCAGAAATTTCTTGAACAATAAGTTTTTCTCCAACAGATAAAGGGGGTAATATACCTTCTTTATCTTCATTGTGATCGTCATCCGTTGATTCTAAATAAACTTTTAAGAATCCATCAAAAATGAGAACTTCTCCTTTGGCAATAAAATCTTCTGAAGTTGTTGAAATATTTATTTGTACAGTTGTCTTTTCCAATTTTGCATCGCTCATTTGTGAAGCAATTGCTCTTTTCCAAATCAAATCATATAACCTCGCCTGTCCTGCATCTCCAGAAATTGAATGCTCGTTCATGTAGGTTGGACGGATTGCTTCGTGAGCTTCTTGGGCACCTTTAGATTTTGTAGTATATTTTCTTATTTGTGAGTATTCCTCACCATAAGATTTTGTGATTTCTTTTTTTGCTGCACCAATAGCATCGTTTGATAAATTTACAGAATCTGTTCTCATGTAGGTAATCTTACCTGCTTCATATAAACGTTGAGCAACAGTCATAGTTTGAGATACGGAAAAACCTAATTTTCTACTTGCTTCTTGTTGAAGTGTAGAGGTGGTAAATGGTGGTGCGGGTGATTTTTTTGCAGGTTTAATTTCTAAATCTGCAATACTAAACTCTGCACTAGCACATTTTGTTAGAAATTTTTCAGCTTCTGTTTTGGTTTTAAAACGTTGTGGTAATTCAGCTTTAAGTAGGGCATTGTTACTTACCAAAAAGTTAGCAACAACTTTATAAGAAGATACATATTTAAAATTTAAAATTTCTCTTTCACGTTCAACAATCAATCGAACGGCAACAGATTGAACCCTACCAGCAGATAAAGAAGGTTTTACTTTTTTCCATAAAACTGGAGAAAGTTCATAACCTACTAATCTATCTAAAACTCTTCGAGCTTGTTGGGCATCCACTAAGTTTTTATTTATTTTTCGAGGATTTTCAATGGCTTTGGTAATTGCTGTTTTTGTAATTTCATGAAAAACAATACGCTTGGTATTTTCTTCTTTTAAGTTAAGAACTTCTAATAAATGCCATGAAATGGCTTCTCCCTCACGATCCTCATCCGATGCTAACCAAACTGTTTCGGCTTCTTTTGCTAATTTTTTTAATTCAGCTACTATTTTCTTTTTATCAGAGGGAACAACATAATTGGGCTCGAAATTATTTTTTATATCAACAGAAATATCGTTGCCAGGCAAATCTCTTATATGACCGAAACTTGATTTAACTGTGAAATCTTTTCCTAGAAATTTCTCAATGGTTTTTGCTTTTGCAGGTGACTCAACAATCACTAAATTTTTTGCCATATAACTAATTTAAGAGCAATATTATTTTACAAAGAAATGAAATAATATTTCATATTTCCAAATATCTCTCTTTTCAACTCCCTTTATATTATGAAATAATATATAATTTTTAATTATGCAACTATTTTGTTTTATGTCATTTTGTCATTAAATCTAAAAATTGAGTAATTTTGATGCCCGAACATTAAAATGATATGGAACTAGGAAATAAAATAATTGATGAAGCTATTCAAGGAAACACTGTTTCTCTTGATATAGAGGTGAAAGGAAATAGAAAAGTTTATATTGAAAGTTATGGTTGCCAGATGAATTTTTCTGATAGCGAAATAGTGGCATCCATATTATCAAGCAATGGGTTTAATACGACTAATAAGTTAGAAGAAGCAGATGTTGTTTTTGTAAATACATGTTCTATTAGAGAAAAAGCGGAACAAACCATACGCCAACGATTAAGGTCTTTTCAAAAAGCAAAAAAGAAAAAACCAGAAATGATAATTGGTGTATTGGGTTGTATGGCGGAGCGATTGAAATCAAAATTTTTAGAAGAAGAAAGGTTAGTTGATATTGTTGTTGGACCAGATGCTTACCGAGATTTACCCAATTTAGTGGAACAAGTTGATGAAGGCAAAAAAGCGGTTAATGTAATTTTATCAAAAGAAGAAACTTATGCAGACATTAGCCCCGTACGATTATTAAGCAATGGCGTTACCGCATTTATTTCTATTACTAGAGGTTGTGATAATATGTGCACTTTTTGTGTAGTTCCATTTACTAGAGGAAGAGAAAGAAGTAGAAATCCAGCAAGTATTTTAAACGAAGCAAAGGATTTGTTTCAAAAAGGATTTAAAGAGGTAACACTTCTGGGACAAAATGTAGATTCTTATTTGTGGCAGGGGGAAGATGTTGGAAGACCGAAGACCGAAGACCGAAGAGAAAATATCGAAAATGGAGTTACTTCCGACTTAGAAAACTCACGTGTAAATTTTTCTCAATTGATGGAACAAGTTGCATTGATTAGTCCAAAATTGAGAGTACGTTTTTCTACCTCTCATCCTAAAGACATTACCGATGAGTTTTTAAATGTGATGTCAAAATACGATAATATCTGTAAATACATTCATTTACCTTTTCAAAGTGGAAATTCTCGTGTATTAGAATTAATGAATAGGGGTTATACCCGAGAATGGTATATGAATAGAATAGATAAGATTAAAGAAGTAATGCCAGATTGTGCTATTTCTACAGATATTATTGCAGGTTTTTGCTCTGAAACGGAAGAAGAACACCAAGATACTTTGTCTTTGATGGAATATGTGAAATATGATTTTGCATATATGTTTAAATACTCGGAGCGTCCAAACACCTTAGCAGAAAGACAATTAAAAGATGATGTTTCGGAAGGTGATAAAAGTAGAAGATTGGCTGAAATTGTAGCTTTACAAAGAAATCATTCTTTTGAGGCTAATAAAAATTATGTGGGTCGAGTTTATGAAGTTTTAGTAGAAAAAATTTCAAAAAAATCAACCAATGAATTAGCTGGAAGAACATCTCAAAATACAGTAGTAGTCTTTCCACAAGGAAAGTATAAAGTAGGGGATTATGTTCAAGTTCAAGTTTATGATTGTACGGGCGGAACATTATTAGGGGAAGCTGTATAAAAAGACAGAAGTTAGAAATTGGAAGAAAAAAGATAATTATGAATACACAACAAATAAAACAACGATTTGGAATTATAGGCACATCACCTTTGTTGGATAGAGCAATTGACATTGCGGCTCAGGTAGCGTTAACAGATTTATCGGTATTAATTACTGGAGAAAGTGGCGTTGGTAAAGAAATAATGCCTCAGATAATACACCAATTAAGTGCCCGTAAGCACAATAAATATATTGCTGTGAACTGCGGTGCAATACCAGAGGGAACAATTGATTCGGAATTATTTGGACATGAAAAAGGTGCTTTTACAGGAGCTCATGAAGCTCGAAAAGGTTATTTTGAGGTTGCAGATGGAGGAACTATTTTTTTAGATGAAATTGCTGAACTTCCCATCCAAACCCAAGTACGATTGTTACGAGTTTTAGAAACGGGTGAATTTATTAAAGTTGGGTCTTCAAAGGTGTTAAAAACTAACATTCGAGTAGTTGCAGCAACAAATGTTACTATACCCGAAGCCATAAGAAAAGGAAAATTTAGAGAAGATTTATTTTATCGTTTAAATACAGTCCCTATTCATTTGCCATCATTAAGAGATCGAAAAGAAGATATTCATATCTTGTTTAGGAAATTTGCTTCAGATTTTGCCAACAAATATAGAATGCCGCCAGTTAAATTAAATGCAGAAGCAGTTAGTCTTTTAGAAAATTTTAGGTGGACAGGTAATGTTAGGCAATTAAAAAATGTTGCAGAACAAGTTTCTGTTATTGAAAGCTCAAGAGATATTACTGCTGAAATATTATTAAATTATTTACCTGAGGTGAATACGAATTCATTACCAACTTTATATAAAGGTGGAGAGAGTTCTGATTTATCAGAAAGAGATATTTTATACAAAGTGTTGTTTGATTTAAAAGGTGATGTTACAGAATTGAAACACATCGTTTTAGATTTGATTAAAAATAATGGAGCAGCTTTTTCCGATTTTGAAAACAATCCAACATTAGTTAGAAGTTTTAAGAAATTATATGACAATGAACCTCAACAAGAAAAGGAAGAAGAAACACAAATATATAAACCACAAATACTTTCTAAGAAGGAACAACTTAATGAAGTTGAAGTAGTGATGGAAGAATCTTTATCATTGGCAGATAAAGAAAGAGAGATGATTATTAAAGCATTAGATAAATATCAAGGGAAACGTAAAAAAGCTGCTGAAGAATTAGGAATTTCAGAAAGAACCTTGTATCGAAAAATTAAAGAGTATTCTATTGAAGATTAATATAATATGAAAAAATTTAGTTTAACGATACTAACCATTGCTATTTTAGGGACTCTCTTTTCCTGTAAGGTGAACTATTCCTTTTCAGGTGCCTCAATTCCAGAAAATGTGAAAACAGTTTCTGTGAAAACTTTTCAAAATTTTGCTCCTTTGGCCAATGTTAACTTAACACAAACATTTACCGAGGCTCTAAAGGATAAATTTTTATCCCAAACCAACTTAGATATTGTTACCAAAAATGGAGATTTACAATTTGAAGGATCAATAACTGGCTATACCATAACTGCCGTTGCCATTCAAGGAAACGAAACCGCAGCATTAAATCGTCTATCAATAACGACTAAGGTTAAATTTACCAATACCAAAGATAAAGAACAAGATTTTGAAAACAGTTTTACACGCTATTCTGATTTTGAAAGTTCCCAGAATTTGTCTAGTATTGAAGACCAATTAATAAAAGAGATTAATGATCAATTAACTCAAGATATTTTTAATAAAGCGGTAAGTAACTGGTAATGCAAGTCAATAATTTCATACAATACCTAAATCAATCAGAATTAATTTCTACTATTTCTGAAAATGAAATTTTACCACTTGTAAAAGAGTTTCCATATTGTCAAACTGGGCATTTAATGTACGCCATTCAGTTAAATTCAAATAATAGTATTTTATTTGAAGCACAATTAAAAAAAGCAGCTTCTTATTGTACCGATCGAGTAAAACTATTTCAACACCTGCA
>PFUQ01000039.1 GCA_002790175.1 Flavobacteriales bacterium CG_4_9_14_3_um_filter_32_8 | reverse complement strand
TAGTACAAAAATTTTCCTTAGCTCCAATAGCTATCGGAATGTTGTTATTAGCAACGATAAGTTTAAACGCCCAAAACATTGGGATAAATGCAACTGGAGCAGTTCCTGCAGCAAGTGCTGGTTTAGATGTCGATTTTACCAATAAAGGCTTTTTAGCCCCACGAGTTGCCCTAACAGCACTCAATGCTGCTGGTCCAATTGCTGCTCCTGCTACCTCATTGTTAGTTTACAATACCGCTACTGCCGGTGTTTCCCCAAATAATGTAACTCCAGGGTATTACTATTGGGGAGGTGCAGCTTGGGTACGTTTTTCTACTGGTGGTGATGATTGGAAAATTACTGGAAATGCAAACACTGTTGCTGGAACTAATTTTTTAGGAACCACCAATGCTCAAGCCTTAAATTTTAGAACAAGTAACTTAACTCGTTTTACTGTTGCTAATGCCTATCAGGTTTTTGCTGAAAACAATGGAACTGCTGCTCTACCTTTTTATTCAAGAAGTGCTGACCCAAATACAGGGATGTATTTTATTGGTGCTGATATATTAGGTTTTTCTACCACAGGAGTTGAAAGGATGAGAATAACAAACATTGGTCAGGTGGGAGTTAATACACCTGCTCCTGCTGCGGGAGATCTTGTGTCGGCTACATCTGCTGCTGGAAAGGAATGGGCTATTAACGGATACAACGCTCTTGCTATGGGGAGTGGTGTTTATGCACAAACAACAAATGCATCCAATACTTATTCTGCAATTGAGGGTAGTCAATCTGGTGCTGCGGCTGGTGGTGGAGGTGTTTATGGCATTGGTAATGTGCTTGGTACAATTGGAAAGGCAAATAGCATAACTCTTCAGGCATTTGGCGTTCAAGGTGATAATGATGGTATTTGGGCTGCTCTTGGTGGTTGGCAATCTGGGCCTTGGACTGCACGCAAAGTATATGGGCTTGGAACTGTTTCAACAATTATTGATGGATTAAATGAAGGGGAAAAAGTTACCATGTCAGCTCCTGAGTCTCCAGATATATTATTTATGGATTTTGGAACAGGACAACTTAATAATGGTATAATACACGTAACTATTGACCCAATATTTACAAAAAATATCCATGTTGATGCTGAACACCCAATTAAAATTTTTGTACAATTAGAGGGAGAATGTAATGGAGTTTATGTAGCTAATAAATCTGCTTCAGGTTTTGATGTAATTGAATTGAATGGGGGCACATCAAATGTATCATTTTCATATTCGATTACTGCTAATCGAGCGAATGAGGTTTTTACATATTCAGATGGCACAACAAAGGTTTCTGATAATATTAATTCAAGATATCATCCTGTAGATTTGTCATTTTTTAAGGAACAGTCTTCAAGAGAAGGTCATAAAGGTCGTAGTTTAATTAAAAGTCGAAGCCTTCAGATGAATAATGATGGTAAATAATTTTTTTTTTAATATTAATATGATTATGAAAAAACTAATCCTTCTCGCAACATTTTTCCAATTGGTAATTTGCAATTTGCAATTACAGGCACAATCCCGTATGGTAATCAATAACAATGGCTATTTGGTAATAGACAATAGTGCTTTTTTGGTAATAGATAATAGCAATGCGAACGCATTGGCTGTGGCTGGTACAGGAGGAAAAATAATATCAGAAGCAGAAAACGATCGGATAAAATGGAACATTAGTACTACTACTGGAGCATATTCTATTCCATGGTCAACGAGTGTGGCTACAGGAGCTGTTAAAATTCCATTATCTGTAACCGTTACTGGAGCAGGTGTTGGAGCAGGAAATGTCATCTTTTCTACTTACGAAACATCAGCTGATAACAATACTCCTTGGCAATCGGGTATTACCAACATGTGTTCTGCAATTACCAATGCAGATGGTTCTTTATTCGTGGCTGATCGGTTTTGGCAAATAAATGCCAATGGCTATGGGACAAAACCTTCGGTAAATATGACTATTGCTTACAATCCTGCAGCAAATGAATTGGTAGGAACAAATACAATAGTTGAAACTAATTTGCAAGCACAACGGTTTAATGCAGGTTATGCAGCAACAGGTCCTTGCTATGTGGGTGCTGGTTCATGGGAATCCTTATTATTTGGCACCAATAATGCCGCTTCAGATAATGTAACTAATATTATTGTTCCTGCGGCAGATTTTTTTAAAGATTGGATTTTAGTCGATAATTTAAGTCCACTTCCAATAGAACTAGTTAGTTTTGAAGCCAATTGTAAAAATGGAGAAGTTGAAATTAAATGGGTAACTCAATCGGAAATTAATAACGATTATTTTACGGTAGAAAAAAGTTATGATGCTGCAACGTTTTTTGAAATCACAAAAGTTCAAGGGGCAGGAAATAGTAGTGTCACTAATTATTATTCAGTAATAGATCCTAATCCCTCAACAGGAGTAGCTTATTACCGATTAAAACAAGTAGATTTTGATGGTACCACTACTTATCATAATATTGCATCTACCAACTGTAATCCAAATAGCTTTGATGTCAATCAATTGGTGTTAAACAATAATGCGTTAAGTTTTAATGTTTCTACTACAGCTGATGAAGAATTAATCATTTATTTTTATGATTACAGAGGAAGATTGGTAGCTAATAAAAAAGAAATGATAGTAAAGGGAAATAACTCTATAAAGCTATCCAATCTTAACATAAGTACTGGAATATATATGCTTTCAATCATTGGAGAGTACAATAACTATTCAACAAAATTGATGAACACCAAAGATTAAATGTGAAAGAGACAAGGGAAGGTGAAAGGGAATACTAGACCTCAAACCTCAACCCCTGAATTTTAGACTCATCTTCATCGTCCAGCTCCAAAGTAATAATAAAACTGCCATTGCCGCTGATAATCTTCCAATAATATCGCCATTTTTGGTGTAAAATGTGAGTGCATCATTACTGTTCATTTGATAAATGATTACCTCTTCTTCCCACCAATTGGTGGCATCAATTACATCGCCACGTTGATTAATAAAACAAGAAGTTCCTGTATTTGCACTTCTGGCTATACTTCTTCTGTTCTCAATGGCACGTAAACGAGCATACGATAAATGTTGATGATATCCTGGCGTGTCATCCCACCAACCATCATTGGTCATTACAAAAACAAAATTGGCTCCCTTTTGTACATAAGTCGATAAATATTCACCAAAAATAGATTCATAGCAAATAACTGGAGCGATGTTTATACCACCATTAATAAAATTTTTCGATTCTTTTTCTGTTCCTAAACTTCCTACGGTTCCTCCTAAGTCTAATGCAAATTTTTCAAAATAGGAGAAAACTTTTGGATAGGGTATTTTTTCTACACCAATTACTAATTTGGACTTATGGTAAATTTGAATATTGGAAGATTTATCTATTGAAATAGCGGAGTTAAAAGCATCGTGCCATACTTTAGTCCTTTTGTTTTGCCGAGCAGTTAATGTTGGTTTTTTTTCACTTAGTCCATAATCAATGTAGGAGGAAATTCCTGTAACAAAATTAATTTTTGGATAATCTTGTAACAATTTTCGAATGGCAATGATGCAATTGTTGGATTCCAATTCATTTTCATAACTTCCATAAGGTATGGCAGTTTCTGGAGCAACGACGTATCGAGTAGTTGGGGTAATTTTTTTTCTTGCTAAAGAGATTATCCTTTCTACTTGTTGTTCTTCAGTCATTCGGTTAAACTTATTCATGTATGGATCTATGTTTGGCTGAACCACAACTACTTCAACAGGATTATTTTTTTCAGAATAATTGGTGTAAATGATTATTGAAAAAATGATAGGGATAAACAAAATGCTTGCTGTTGCAAGAATAGTTTTATTATTCTTTTTAATAGATTCTCCTAAAATAATTATTTTTCGAAAAAGTTGAAAGAGAAAAATATTAATAATTAAAATCCACAATGTGCCACCTAAAACACCAGTATATTCATACCATTGTATCAGTAGAGGATAGTTAGCAAACGTATTTCCAAAAGTTGACCAAGGATGAGCCAATTCCCAATTGTAATGAAGCCATTCAAAACCAATCCACAAAACAATCAAACTAAAATATCCTTTCTTATTTCCTAGTCTATTTTTAATGGTGTGAAACAAGATGAAAACGATTGCCATAAATAATGTGTTAATGGCTTCAACCATTATCATTCCAGCATCAGTAGCGTACCATATCCACCAAGTTGTATAGGTGTTAAATGTTAAAAATGTGGTGTAAGCAAATAAAAATAGATGTCTCGAGTTGTATTTATCCCGATTTTGAGAAATCGAATATTCTACATAGAGCAATGGAACTAGAGCGATAAAGAAAATTGGAGCTAAATTACCAGTTGCTGGCCAAGATACGCCCATTAGTAAGCCACTTAAAATAGATAAACCGAGAAATTTTAATTTTTGCATGAGGTAATTGAGTTTCCAGTTTCCAGTTTAGAGTTTAGAGTTTAGAGTTTCCAGTTTAGAGTTTAATATTTCGAGTTGTTTAATTCCCATTTCTACACATTTTTACATTAATTTACGATTTGAAGACTAAGAACTACTAACTGTGAACCGTTAACTTTAGTCTTCTGACTTCCGACTTCGGTCTTCAGTCTTCTCCCTTCTTTCTTTTTCTTTTAAAATCAGGGACAGCTCTCTTCCTGTTTGTCCAGCTAAGGATGTATTTTCTTCTGCTCTTCTAATTAGATAAGGAATTACATCTTTTACAGGTCCGTAAGGAACATATTTGGTTACGTTATAACCACTTTTAGCTAAATTCATGCTGATGTGGTCGCTCATGCCCAAAAGTTGAGCAAAATATACTCGTTGGTCATCTAAAGCAATATGGTATTCTTGCATCAAATCTATTAAAAATTGAGTGCTTGCTTCGTTATGGGTGCCACAGCAAAAAGCTATTTTATTAATGTTTTCAACGCAAAATTTTAGGGCAGCATTAAAGTCTCTGTCAGTACTGGCTTTATCTTTTTGAGTAGGATCTTGATAACCCTTTGTTGCAGCTCTTTCCCTTTCTTTCTCGATATAAGCACCACGAACTAATTTCATTCCAATAAAGAAATTTTCTTGGTCGGCAATAGTTTTCAAATTCTTAAAATAAGCCAATCTATCCCATCGATACAATTGAATGGTGTTAAATACAACAGCTTTTTCTTTGTTGTATTTTCTCATCATTTCTAATGCTAAATCATCTATTGGATTTTGTATCCAAGTTTCTTCTGCATCAATAAAAATAGGTATTCCAGCTTCATAAGCATTTCTGCACATTTTATCGATTCTTCCTTTTACTCGATCAAATTCTTCAATTTCTGCTTGAGTTAATTGTTCTTTCGCATTTATTTTCTCTAACAAGGAAAACCGAGCAAAACCAGTAGTTTTAAAAACTGAAAAAGGGATTAATTTGGTAGTTTTTGCTTTTTTTATGGTAGAAATGGTTTCAGTAACATTGGCATCAAAATCAACCTCACTTTCTTTGCCTTCAGCAGAATAGTCAAGAATTGTTTTTACGTTATATTTTCCTAAATCATTTATTGTTTTATCACATTCATTAATCGTTTCTCCCCCACAAAATTGCTTGTAAATAGTGGATTTTATGATGGAAGTTACTGGAAATCGAATCGTCATAAAAAAATTTAACAATGCAGGGCTAATTTTTATCAGCCAATTCCAACCAATTAGTTTAAATAACCAGTAACTTTTTTTTAAATCATTACTACTTTTCCCTGAAAAGGCTACCTCTGTATTGTTAAAATCCATCTTTTTATTTTAAAACAAAAATACCATACGAAATTAGTAGAAAATATGATTTTCTTCACCCATAAATACACTATTTTTACAAAATATAATTGTTGAAATGTCTATTAATAAAATAATTAATGTTAAATCGTGCAACTCCGAAATTTTTATCGGAGATGAAGTATTTAATGTGTTGAAAGAGTATATCAGACCTTATCAAGGCAGCAAAATTTTTATTTTAGTAGATGAAAATACACTTCAATATTGTATTCCTGAATTAATAATTCAAATAGAGTATCTTCAAAATGCCGAAATAATTGAAATTAATAGTGGTGAGGAAAATAAATCGTTGGACATTTGTTATCAAATTTGGAAGACTTTATCAGATTACAAAGCAGATAGACAATCTTTATTGATTAATGTGGGTGGTGGAGTAATTTCAGATATGGGAGGTTTTATTGCTTCAACTTTTAAAAGAGGGATTGATTTCATTAATGTTCCAACTACTTTGTTGTCGCAAATTGATGCTTCGGTTGGAGGAAAAGTGGGTGTTGATTTTGAAGGATTAAAAAATATGATAGGTTGTTTTAATGAGCCTAAAGGCGTATTTATTTATCCCAACTTTCTAAAAACATTAAACAAAAGACAGATGCTTTCGGGATATGCCGAGGCACTAAAACATGGGTTGATTAAAGATAAAAAATATTGGTTAGAATTAAAGAAAGGAATGTTGTCGGACTCTAAAAATTGGCTCAAACTAATCACTACCTCTATTCACATAAAAAATAAAATTGTTCTTGCTGATCCAAAGGAGAAAAACGAACGGAAGTTGCTGAATTTTGGTCATACCATTGGACATGCATTGGAAACCTACTCGTTAAATAATGATGAGCTATTATTTCATGGTGAAGCTGTGGCTATTGGGTTAATTTGCGAATCTTATATTTCTACTAAAATTATGGGGTTATCTACAACTGAATTAAAAGAGATTTCAACAACTATTCTCAATCAATACTCCACTTATAAATTTGAAGAGTCAGATTTTCATCAGTTGATTGAACTCATGAAAAAAGACAAAAAAAATAAAAAACAAGCCATCAATTTTACCCTTATTTCTGAAATAGGAAAAGCTCACATTGATAAAAAAGTAACTGTTGAAATTATTTTGGATGCATTAAATTATTATAATTTAGTAGCGAAAAAAGAAAATAGTTCTAATTAATGTCGATTTCACTATCACATTTCACCCAACTAATTAAAGGAGAAATACAACTCACTTCTTCAAAAAGTGAAAGTAATCGTGCATTAATCATCCGAGCTTTGTGTGGTAAAAATTTTGAAATGGAAAATTTAGCTACAGCAGAAGATACTGTTATTTTAAAAAAAACACTCCATTCAATTCTTCATCTATCTACTACCAATAATGTGTTGGATGTAGGATTGGCAGGTACAGCAATGCGATTTTTAACGGCATATCTAGCAATTCAAAATGGAGAATGGACGCTAACTGGTTCATCAAGAATGAAAGAAAGACCAATAAGACTTTTGGTTACTGCTTTACATCAAATGGGAGCGGAAATAGAATATATCGAAAAAGAAGGCTTTCCACCTTTAAAAATTAAAGGAAAAGAACTAATTGGAGGTAAAATACAAGTAGATGGCAGCGTGAGTAGTCAATATATTTCTGCCTTGTTATTGATTGCTCCTCAATTAAAAAAAGGATTACAACTTGATTTTATAGGAGAATTGACTTCAAAACCCTATATTGAAATGACTATTAATATGATGTGCTATTTTGGAGTAAGTGCAGCGTGGAAAAATAATTCAATAACTGTAAATAATGGGAATTATAAAGCAAAGGATTTCATTGTGGAAGCAGATTGGAGCTCAGCATCTTATTGGTACAGCATGGTTGCGTTAGCAAAAGAAGCAAAAATTACTTTGCTTGGTTTAAAACTAAATAGCTTACAAGGCGATGCTGTTGTTGCCAAAATTTATGAAAACTTTGGTGTAAAAACTGAATATCTTAATAATGGGGTGCGTTTAACTAAAACTTCCGACTTCGGACTTCGGACTTCGGACTTCCGACTTAATTTTTCCAATTGCCCCGATTTAGCCCAAGCCGTTGCGGTAACTTGTGCAGCGTTAAATGTTCCTGCAAAACTTACAGGTTTATCTACCTTGCGTATTAAAGAAACCGACCGGATTTTGGCGTTGCAAACCGAACTTTGTAAACTGGGTTATAACGTGGAGGTTGAAGGTGATGATTTAATTATTTTATCGTCATTGCGAACGGAACAACGTGGAGTGAAGCAATCTGTTTCAAATAATAAGATTGCTTCGTGCCTCGCAATGACGAACACCATAAAAACCTACAACGACCATCGTATGGCAATGGCTTTTGCTCCATTAGCTTTACTTTATCCAATTACCATTGAAAACCCCGATGTGGTAATTAAATCGTACCCCAATTTTTGGAAGGATTTAGAAAGGGTTGGGTTTGTTATTGAATAATGAGTTCGCATAATACCAATCACGCTTTAGAGGCACTCAACTTCTAAAGCGTGATTCAATTTTTAAAGTAATAATAGATACAAAAAAGCTCCTGCAAAATATCCAATAAGTGCAACTAAACTTATTTTTTTGAAATACCAAAAAAAGTCTATTTTTTCTATTCCCATGGCAGCTACACCAGCTGCAGAACCAATAATAAGAATGCTTCCTCCAGTACCTGCACAATAAGCGATTAATTCCCAAAAATAATGGTCTATAGGAAAAGTTTGTAAATCATACATTCCCATTGTCGCTGCAACCAATGGCACATTGTCGATTATTGCAGAAAGAATTCCCAAAGTAATGGCGATTATTTTTATATCACTTATAGCTCCACTCATTGAAGTTGCCAAACTAGTAAGTAATCCAGTTGCTTCAAGTGAGGCAACAGCGACAAGAATACCTAGAAAAAATAAAACACTTGGAATGTCAATTTTTCGCAAAGCATTTGAAACAGTAATTTTATTTTTTTCTTCTTTGTTTTTATGAAGGAGTTCTGTTACTATCCATAATATAGATAATCCGATAAGAATTCCCATAAAAGGTGGTAAATGTGTGAAAGTTTTAAAAATAGGAACAAAGATTAAGGCAGAAATTCCAAGAAAGAAAACGATGTTTTTTTCAAAAGTAGGAACAATTGATTCCGTATTTTGTTTATTATTTTTTTCAAAATTTCCTTTAATCTTCACAGAAATTAATGACAATGGAATAACCATGCTAACCAATGATGGAAGGAACAATTTTAGCATAATATTTACAGTTGATATTTGACCACCAATCCACAACATTGTCGTAGTTACATCACCAATTGGAGTCCATGCACCACCAGCATTTGCTGCAATAATAATCATCCCAGAAAAATATAACCTGTCTGTTTTATCACTTAATAATTTTCGAATAAGTGTAACCATAACAATTGTGGTAGTTAGGTTGTCGAGAACTGATGAAAGAAAGAAGGTGATAAAACTGATTATCCAAAGTAATATTCTCTTATTATTTGTTGTTAATAATTTCGAAATCACATCAAACCCTTGATGAGAATCAATTAATTCAACAATTGTCATAGCACCAATTAAGAAGAATATAATCTGAGAAATATCTCCTACATGTTCTATTAGTTGACTAACAATTGTTTCGGGATATGTTGTTGCAAACAAAACATAGATTGTCCAACATAATGAACCAGTAAGAAGAGCTATTGCCGCTTTATTGATATGAATTTTATTTTCAATAGTTATTAATGCGTAGCCAATAACGAAAGCAATTAGAATAAGCGTGTCCATTTTTTTATAATTTTAAGGAAGTTTCTAAAGATGTTGTTTTTCGGTATTTAAGTAATTCGTTAATAATTCTTTCCCATTTGCCGACTAGTAGTAAATCAGGCCCTGCTTGAAAACTATCTTGAGTATTGTAAAATTCTAATAATATATTGGGTTTATTTTTGGTTATTGGCATTAAACTTAATTCAACCTTGTCGGTAAATTTTAGATTATTGTTTTCATTTGACCTACAAGTAGTCATCATCTTACAATTTTGAATATCCGAAAGGTGAATGTGAATTTTTGTTTCCTCTTCGTTTTTCTTTTTATAAAAGAAAAGAGCATTTGCAGTTTCATCAAGTCCAATAATAAAATCGCCACAAAATTCGTGTTGAGTGATTTTACAATTTTGTTTTTCTGCACTATTAAAAAGTGTTTGAAGGAATTGTTTTTCTTGTTTTTTTCTACTCATATATGGTAATACGAAGGGTAAGCTGCATATCGCAAACATAATTATCCCTATAATGGTTAATCCTAAATTCATGTTAAAGTTTTTGTTGATTTGAAATAAATAATTAGAGGTTTTGTAGAGATACAATACCTTTAAAAAATCAAAATACAATGCCTGTTATCGGCACGGTTTACGTTAGGTGGGTTCTAAAAATTAACATTTCATACCCCCTTTATTAAGAGGGGTAAGGGGTGTGTAATAAAAAAATCAATTTTTAGAACCTGCCTTTGATAGGATTACCAAAAATAATGGAAGGGAAAAATAATATCAATATTCCGGAATTGAATCGGAAAGTTCCTTGAGGAGAAGGTGTATTGAAAAAATTTAGTTGCAATAATATGTTCTGTAGATTGTATGATGGTATTAAATTCGCTGAAAGGATTTTTAAAGTTAAAAACTGTAGGGCAAGAAACTTTTAATGATCCTTCAGCTTGGGAAGAAGGGGTGATTATGTTCGCAGAAACAACTGATAGGGTATTTTCTGCACCCGAATTTTTAAAAGATGAAGAATTTGAATCTAGGAAACTACTACCTATCGCTACGCAATAAATAACAAGTAAAAATGTTAATCCTAAAACTCTACTAATTTTTTTCACAGTACAAATGTAAATGGATATTTAATTCGTATGTTGAAATAATCAATAATTATTATTTCTAACTTTCGGTTATAGCAAATACTATCAGATTGATATTTTTGCCAAATATCCCAATTTTCTCTAAATTTCTGAGCCCAATATAAAGGATGTGAATCAAAATTTGTTTCGTAGCAAAAATCCGCTTTATTTAACAAAGCCTTATCAATGGATGATTCAAAATCTTTTGTAGTTTGATTCTTAGCAAATTCTTCTCTCAATTCACTATCTTGTATGCTGTTATAATTCTCTAAAAACAATCTGTCATAGTCGAAAGAATTTAATCCATCGGGTAAAAATGAAGATGAAAATGTAGATTTCCCTGCTCCATTGCATCCTGCAATTATTATCAAATCAGGCATTTGATTTTAGAGCTCTTATTAGTTCAGGGCTTAGCTTCCCTTTCTTTTTCCGAATCTGGAACAATTCTTCTTTGGGAATAACCTGATTATTAAGAATATTTCTAGCCTTACTCATTTGTTGAGTAACTTTTATTCCTGTTATCAATTTATCCTTACACATACTGTAAAGTTATAAAAAATTATGTTCATCTAAACTGAAAATGGGATAAATATTCGCATTATACGTTCCTCAAAAATAAGGAATAATCACCTCCCAATCTTCTCAATCAAATCAACCACTCTATTAGAGTAACCCACTTCATTATCGTACCAACCTACCACTTTTACCATGTTGCCATTGGTAACGGTAAGTTTTGAGTCGAAAATACAAGAGTGAGTGTTTCCAACGATGTCAATCGAAACAATTTCATCTGTGGTATATTCTAAAATTCCTTTTAGGTTGGTATCGGCTGCCTTTTTAAAAGCTGCATTAATAGTTTCTACCGTTAAATCTTTATTTACAAAAGCAGTAATATCTATTAAAGAACCATCGGGCACAGGAACCCTTAAGGCATAACCTTCAATCTTTCCTTCAATTTTTGGAAATATTTTTGTGAGGGCTTTTGCCGCACCTGTGCTTGTTGGTACTATAGATATTGCTCCAGCTCGAGCTCTTCGTAAATCTTTGTGTGGAGCATCGTGTAATCCTTGGTCGTTCGTGTAAGAATGTACTGTAGAAATAAAAGCTCGCTCGATATCGCCTAGTTCGTTTAAAATTTTTATTAAAGGAGCAGCAGCATTGGTGGTGCAAGATGCATTAGAAATAATTTGATCTTCAGTTGATAAAATGTCATCATTAACTCCAAGTACTACTGTTTTAATATCAGTACCTTTTGCAGGTGCAGATATTATTACTTTTTTAGCTCCAGCAGTAATGTGTTTTTGAGCCAACTCTTTGGTTAAAAATAATCCTGTTGATTCAACAACAATATCAATGTTTAATTCTTTCCAGGGTAAATTAGCAGGATCCCTTTCTTGAAAGGTTATGATAACATTTCCGTTTAAACTAATTGATGTGTCGTTATGAGTTACTTCTCCGTTAAATTTACCATGAACCGAATCATATTTTATTAAGTGAGCTAAGGTATCAGTATTTGCTAAATCATTGATAGCAATTAATTGTATGTTTGGATGTTTGTCTAACGCTCGAGTAACAACTCTTCCTATTCTTCCAAATCCGTTGATGGCAACTCTAATCATTTTATTTTTTTATTTTTTCAAAGATACTTATTGTCTTAATGGAATAAAGAATTATAAGCAAAAAAAAGGCTTTCTAAATAGAAAGCCTTCACTAAATGTTTTTTTTGGTCTTAATTATAAGCTAGCAACGTGTTTGGTTAACTTAGATTTTAAGTTAGCTGCTTTATTACTATGAATAACTTTTTGCTTCGCTAGCTTATCTAACATTGAAGAAACTTTTGGTAGCATAGTAGTTGCTTCTTTTTTATCTGTAGAATTTTTTAATTCTTTAATAGCATTACGAGTAGTTTTATGCTGATATTTATTTCTTAGCGTTTTAACTGCTGTTTGTCTTATTCTCTTTAATGAGGACTTATGATTAGCCATATTTTTACTTGTTACTTAATTTTTAAGGACTGCAAATGTATGAATTTTTTATAAAAACCAACAATTTTATTATTTCTTTTAAAAAAAAATCATTACTAATTGTAATAATAGAATTGTATGTTATCCAAACAACGCTAACTTTGTTTAAATTTTTTTTATAAGAATCGAGTAAATGCTAAGCAAATTTATAAACGATATCATTAATTTTTTTTATAATAAGAAATTAGTATTTACTCTTGTAATATTCAGTCTATTAAGCATTTTTATTATTGGAACTTCCAAAATTAAAATTAATGAAAACATATTTTCCACGCTACCCAAAGGAAATTCTTTTTCAAAATTTAGTCAGCTCATTGATCAAGGAAATTTAAGCAATCAAATCGTTTTTTCGTTAAAAGTGAATGACAATGATGTTGAGGAATTGGAGATTCTTACCACTTCTTTAGCCGACTCATTAAATATACATGCAAAATCTTACCTAAAAGATATTGTTATGGTAAGACCCGATATTGAGAAAAAGGTTTATCACTATTTTTATAACAATTTTCCTAAATATATAGGTGATGATTATTACCAACAAATTGAAACTAAAATTCAAAAAGATTCTATCACTATTGCTTTAGCCAATTCTCAAAGAACGCTCCTTTCACCTGGAGGATTTTTATTTAAAGATTTTATCTTAAAAGATCCAATTAATATTACCGGTGACTTTTTTAATAAATTAAATGAGGAAACTAATTTTTCAAAAATAAATGTTGAAAATGGGTATGTTTTCTCTGAAAACAAAGAAGAACTTTTAATTACAGCAAAAACAACATTTAACTTATCTAATAATAAAAAAAATGTTGCTCTTTATCATCAATTAAACGATTTTAAAACGAATTGGAACATTCATCATCCGACTCATCAGGTCGATTATTTTGGAACTTTTCAAATTGGTGCAGAAAATAGCATTCAAATTAAAAAAGATACATTCCTTACTATCATTCTTACCTTAATTATTATCTTATTCATACTTTTTGTTTTTTATAGAAAATTATTAATTCCTCTCTATTTTATTCTTCCAACTGTTTTTGGAGGTTTGTTTGCCTTAGGAATGATTGGGTTTCTTAAGCCTGAAATTTCTGGAATTTCATTAGCAACAGGAGCCATAGTTTTTGGAATTATCTTGGATTTTTCTTTCCATTTTTTCACACACCTGCAACACTCAAAATCTATTACAGAAACCATCAATGAAGTTTCTACTCCTTTATTAACTGGTGCATTTACAACAATAATGGCTTTTGGAGCGTTGTTGTTTACTAATTCAGCAGTACTTCAAGATTTTGGCTTGTTTGCTGCTTTAAGTCTAATTGGAGCAGCTTTTTTTACGTTAACTGGACTTCCAATTTTTATAAAAGTTTTTCATTTTGATTACTCAAATGTTAAAGGAAAAAACAAAGATTTTGTTATTTCAATTCCTAACCGTTTTAGAAAATTATTTTTAGGAATTGTTGTTATTCTTACCATTGTGTTTTTCTATTTTTCTTTTGATATTCAGTTTGATGGAGATTTGGACAATCTTAGTTTTCATCGCCAAAATTTAAAAGAAAAAGAAAAAGAGTTGGTAGGCATTAACCCTGAAATTGAAAAAAAACTATACTTATTTGCTGAAGCAAGTTCTTTTAAAAAAGCCAATCAAATTAATTATCTATTATTTCAAAAAATACAAGAATTACAAAGCGATAAAAAAATATTCTCCTCCATTTCGATTAGTAAATTTATTATTCCTGATTCTATTGCCACATATAGATTAAACCTATGGAATGCTTTTTGGAAAACTCATCAATCAACTACCTTTAATAATTTAGATGTCGTTTCTGATAGTCTTGGTTTTAATGTACAAGCCTTTACTCCATTTAAAGAATGGATAGCTTCATCGACCAACAATAAAAGAGAAAGGGACAAGGGGCAAGGGAAAGGGGAAATGACTCAAAAAAACATAATTAATGAGTTAGGTTTAGCCGATTTTATTAATGAGTTAGATACACATACCACTATTATCTCTACAGTTGTTGTACCTAAGGAGTTGCTTTCGGAAGTACAACAAAAGCTTACCCAAATAAAAGGAGTTTCCACATTTAATAAAGCAGAAGTGGCTAAGGATTTATTGGCAGTGGTAAAAAACGACTTTAATTATATCTTCATTATTTCTTCTTTGCTTGTATTTATTAGTCTATTAATTATTTACGGAAGAATAGAATTAGCACTTTTCACTTTTATTCCCATGGTAGTTAGTTGGATTTGGATTTTAGGAATAGCTTCTATTTTCGATATCAAGTTTAACTTTGTAAACATTGTTATTGCTACTTTTGTTTTTGGCTTGGGAGATGATTATAGCATTTTTGTAACAGATGGGTTATTAACTAAATACAAATTCAAAAAAAATACACTTGGTTCCTACAATACTGCCATTATTCTTTCTGCTATTACCACAATGGTTGGTACTGGAGTTTTGTTTTTTGCAAAACATCCTGCCATTCACTCGGTGGCTTTAATTAGTGTGTTGGGTATTTTTTGCATCTTAGTTATTTCTATTGTTTTACAACCATTTTTGTTCGATATTTTTATCCAAAATAGAATTGAAAAAAAGAAAACCCCCGTCACATTAGTCGCTTTTCTAGTTTCTGTATTTGAATTTTCGTGGTTTGTATTTGGGTGTTTAGTTATATCTATTTTGCTTCCTTTTATAATAATATTACCGATTTCCAGAAAGAAGAAAAGATTCTTACTAAATATATTGTTGTCATACGCCTCATATAGTGTTATGTACTCAGCATTTCATGTTCGTAAAACCATTTATCATCGAGAATTGCTTGATTTAACTAAGCCATCCATAATTATTGCCAATCACACTTCGTTTTTGGATATTTTAATGTTGTTATCGCTAAACCCAAAAATCATCATTATGGTTAAAGGTTGGGTCTATAATTCTATTTTGTTTGGTCCACTTGTTCGCTATGCTGGATATATTTATGTTGGAGAGAACCCCACGGTGGATTTAAAAACCATTCAAGACAGAATTAATGATGGATATTCTCTAGCAATTTTTCCTGAAGGTTCAAGGTCAAATAATGATGAAATGAAAAGATTTCATAAAGGGGCTTTCTTTTTAGCACAAGAATTAAAATTGGATATTACTCCCATTATCATACATGGAGTTTCTTATGTCTTGCCAAAATCTGAATATTTCGTGAGACATGGTTACATCAATTTAAAGATACTTCCGCAAATTAAAGCTAATGATACTTCTTGGGGAATTACTTTTGGAGAAAGAACAAAAACAATATCGAACTACTTTAAACAAGAATATGTTAAATTTAAAGATGAAATAGAAAATAGTAAAACGTTATTTCCTCGAGTATTCGCTAATTATATTTATAAAGGACCAGTATTAGAATGGTATGTTCGAATAAAATGGAAATTAGAAGTGAACAACTTTGAACATTATAATCAATTACTAAAAGATAAAACCAATATACTAGATGTTGGCTGTGGTTACGGCTACTTGTCGTATTTTTTGCATTATAAAGATGAAAATAGAAAGATACTTGGAATAGATTATGACGAAGAAAAAATAAACATTGCAGCAAATGGATTTGATAAAACCGAAAACTTAGTTTTTAAACATGAAGACATTACTACTTATCAGTTTGATAAATTTGACGCCATCCTATTAAACGATGTACTCCATTATTTTTCTAAAGAAAAACAGCAACAATTACTCGAAAAATGCGCATTAAGTTTAACTACAAATGGTATTATTTTAATTAGAGATGGAATAACGGATTTGACCGAAAAACACAGTAAAACAGAACTAACTGAGCAGTTATCAACTAAGATTTTCTCATTTAATAAAAAAGAAGAAAATTTTCACTTTTTTTCTTCAATAGATATTCGCAATTTTGCTCATCAACATCATCTCGATTTTCAAATGGAGCAACATTCCAACAAAACATCCAATGTTTTATTTACGTTGAGGAAGAAATAAAATGGCTATCACAAAAAAAGAATATGATTTTGTAATTATTGGCAGTGGCTTAGGAGGTTTGGCTTGTGCTTATATTTTAGCATCCGAAGGACATAGCGTTATTGTGTTGGAAAAAAATCATCAAATTGGAGGAAACTTACAAGTGTTTAGTAGAGAAAAATGTATTTTCGATACTGGAGTCCATTATATTGGAAGTTTAGATGAAGGAGAAAATTTAAACCAATTTTTTAAATATTTTGGTTTAATGAAAAAACTTAAGTTAAAACGAATGGATGAAGATGGTTTTGATGTAATTCGTTTTAAAGATGGCAAAGAGTTTAAGCATGCACAAGGTTATGAAAATTTTATTGCTACTTTAACCAAACAATTTCCTGAAGAAAAAAATGCCATTGTTTCGTATTGTAATGCAATTAAAGAAACCTGCCAACAGTTTCCAGTATATAATTTAGAAATACCAAATAGTAGTCATGTAAACAACATAGCATTGTTGAGCATGAATGCTTACGAACACATTGCTGCTATAACTTCAAATAAACTATTACAGAATGTACTGGCTGGAACCAATGGTTTATATGCAGGAGAAAAAGAGAGCACCCCTTGGTATGTTCATGCATTAATTATGAATAGTTATTTAACAGGAGCTTATCGGTTAAAAGATGGAGGTTCTCAAATAGCCATTCACATGAGTAAGTCGATTAAAGCATTGGGTGCAGAAATATATAAAAGAAAAGAAGTTGTTGGGGCTAACTTTAAAGAAAATGGCGAAATTCAAGAAGTTATTTTAAAATCGGGAGAAGTAGTTAAAGGTAAAAAATTTATTTCAAATGTTCATCCAGCAATTACCATCGATATTTTTGGAGAAAATAGATTTTTAAAAGCTTATACTAAAAGAATAAAAGGGCTTAAAGACACTTCTTCTTCTTTTATTGTTCATCTCGTTTTTAAAGAAAATACGTTCAACTATCTTAATTATAATATCTATCAAGTAAATATTGACGATGTTTGGGGTACCGTTAATTACAATCCAAAAGAATGGCCACAATCTTATTTTGTGTGCACCCCTGCAAATTCAAAAAATGAAACATTTGCAGAAAGTATGTCTGTAATGACTTATATGGATAGTAAAGAAACTGATCAATGGGCAGACACTCACAATACCATCGCAAACAAAAATAATAGGGGAGCAGATTACGAAGCTTTTAAAAAAGAGAAAGAAGAAAAAGTAATCACAGTTTTAGAAGAACAATTTCCTGATATTCGTTTAAAGATTAAAAGTATCTATAGTACAACTCCTCTTACTTTTAGAGATTATATCGGGGATAAAACGGGAGCACTTTATGGAATTGCAAAGGACAATAGAAACCCATTGAAAACCTCAATAAATTCGAGAACTAAAATAAAAAACTTATCCCTAACTGGTCAAAACATTGTACTGCATGGTGTTTTAGGGGTAACCATTGGTGCTTTCGTTACTTGTTTCGAATTTGTGGATAAGCATCAATTAATTAATAAAGTAAAAAATAGTTAACATGAAAACGTATGACGTTATAGTTATTGGTGCAGGGCCATCTGGTTCGGTTGCTGCAGCTTATTTAAATAAAATGAAAGATAGTGTTTTGGTGCTCGAAAAAGAAACCTTTCCTCGTTTTGTTATTGGAGAAAGTTTACTTCCTCATTGCATGAATCACCTTGAAGAGGCAGATTTATTAGAGGCTGTTAAAAAAGTTGGTTTTCAAATAAAAACAGGTGCATCTTTTTATAAAGGAAATACTAGATGTGATTTTTCCTTTTCGGAACAACATACCAAGGGCTGGGAATGGACTTGGCAAGTGCAACGAGAACAATTTGACCAAACCCTAGTAAATGAAATCCAGAAAAAAGGTGTTGAAGTTCAATTTAACGCTACAGTTAAAAATGTAATTTTTAATACTGATTTTCAACAGGTTGAATACGAAAATAAAAATGGACAGCTAATTACAGCAAAAGCTAAATTTGTTATTGATGCCAGTGGTTATGGTAGAGTGTTACCCAAGCTATTAAACCTTAATGAACCTTCCGATTTAAAAGCTAGAGGAGCAGTGTTTACACATCTTGTGGATAAAAATAGAACAGAAAAAGCAGGAAACAACATTTTTATTCATGCGTTTAACAATAATGAAGCATGGTTGTGGGCAATTCCTTTTTCGGATGGGCATACTTCTGTTGGTGTGGTGGGTAACGAAGAATTAATTAATGAATTTTCACTAAATAATGGCGAAAAGTTTAAAACCTTTATTGCCAATTTTGAAGATTTAAAGGAGCGTTTCAAAGAGGTTTCATTAATCTTTGAGCCACGAACAATCTTTGGCTATTCTATAGGCGTAAAACAAATGTATGGCGATGGTTATGTATTGTGTGGGAATAGTACTGAGTTTCTAGATCCTGTTTTTTCTTCAGGTGTTACTTTAGCTACGTTTTCGGGATTACAAGCTGCAAAATTAGCTCATCAACAAATTTCTGGAAACCCTGTAGATTGGAAAAATGATTATGAAGAAGTAGTGAAAAAAGGCGTTGATGTTTTTAGAAGCTATGTAAAAGCTTGGTACAATGGCGATTTGCAAACGATCTTTTTTGCACAAGAAATTCAACCTCAACTAAAAAATCAAATTTGTTCTGTATTAGCTGGTTATGTGTGGGATGAAACCAATCCTTTTATTAAAAAGCACAACACTGTTATTTCTACCTTAGCCAAAGTGGTGAGAATGAAAGAAAATGCTTGAAAGGATAATAAAACTAACTATAGTTGTTTATATTGCAAAATCAAGAAAATAAAACAACACGAGTGTAAGAAAGGTTATTTTAGCCACTAACCTTTCATACACTTTAAAATAGTATGATAACTATTTCCTATTAAAGGAAATTCTTCTACAACCTTTAATCCAGCTTGTTGAACTAAGTTTTTCATTACATCAACACTATACATTTTACTATTACCATTAGCAATAATGGTGAAATAAACAGAAGTTGCAACCAATGAATGTTTAGCAGCAGGGAAATTTTGATTATCAATAAAAGGTTCCATAATGTAAATGAAAGTATTTTTATCAGAAGCTTGTTCCACATTTTTCAAGATCTGAACAATTTCTTTTTCTGAGAAACAATCTAAAAATTGACTCATCCAAATAGCATCTGCTCCTTGAGGTATTTTTTGAAAGGTATCTAATAAATTAATTTGGTGAAAATCAATGCGATTTTCTAGGTGAAGTGTTTCAGCATTTTTTCGTGCTACATTTAACTGTCCTGGCAAGTCTAATATTTTAACCTTTATTGTTGAATCATAATTGCAACTAGCAATAGCAAATTTTCCTGTATTTCCTCCAATATCAAAAATATAAGCGGGTTTTTCCTTGCAAACAATTTC
>PFUQ01000120.1:3239-6962 GCA_002790175.1 Flavobacteriales bacterium CG_4_9_14_3_um_filter_32_8 | reverse complement strand
TAGTTGCCGCAGCACAAGCTGAAGCGGAAGGTAAAAAATTACAAGGTGAAGGTATTGCCAACCAACGAATTGCTATCGCCAATGGTATTAAACAATCAGTTGAACAAGTAAAAGGTGCTATGGAAGATGGTGTTACTGGACAGCAAGTGATGAATATGTTATTTATGACTCAACATTACGATACCATTGGTAAATTAGCTGAACAAGGAGTTAATACTATTTTTATGCCTTATTCACCAAGCACTGTTGGTGATTTACAAACTCAAATTCAATCTAGTTTATTAGCCGCTGATGCTATCACAAAATCAACTACACTAGCCGATTATGCTAAGAAAAAAGTTGCAAAAAAATACGGCGACAAAGATATTGAAGATGAAAATATTGGTTAAATCATGTTTAATGAAGATTTCCTACATTATATTTGGAGTAATAAGTTATTTACTACCAGTGAACTAAAAACACTTCAAAACGAAAAAATTACCATCATCAAATCGGGACAGCACAATACAGATGCTGGTCCCGATTTTTTTAATGCCCAACTCAAAATTGGGGAAACACTTTGGGCAGGAAATGTTGAAATTCATCTTAGGTCGAGCGATTGGGTAAAACATAAACATCAATTGGATAGAGCTTATGATAATGTAATTCTTCATGTAGTTTACCAAAACGACCAACCAGTTTTTGATAAAAATAAAAGATTAATTCCAACGATAGAATTAAAAGCACTGATTGACGAAAAATTAATAGTAAACTACGAAAATCTTATTAATTCAAAATCAACGAATTGGATTCCATGTGGTCAGCAAATAAAATCAGTTGATAAATTTATTATTTCGACCTGGCTAGATAGATTAGCAATTGAGCGATTGGAACGAAAATCTAATGAAATATTGACAACACTAAAATTTAATGCAACTAATTTTGAAGAAACATTTTATCTATATTTATTCAAATATTTTGGTCTAAATGTAAATGCACTTCCTTTTGAACTATTAGCAAAAAATACATCTTTACGAATCATTGAAAAACATAACAGTTTATCATCCATTGAAGCCTTACTTTATGGTCAGGCAGGATTTTTGGAAGAAAACTATACCGACGAATATTATCAAAAACTAAAGAAGGAATATCAATTTTTAAAAGTAAAATTTAAGCTAAAACCAATTGACCGAAGTTTATGGAAATTATTACGATTACGACCTTCTAATTTTCCAACCATTAGGATTAGTCAATTGGCTAATTTAATGAGTACTAATTCTAGGTTGTTTGCTAAAATTATTGAAGCTAAAACAATCAAGGAAGTGCAAAAATATTTGATAACTCATGCATCAATTTATTGGAATAATCATTATCACTTTGGAGATGAATTGATAAAATCAACTACCAAGAATCTAGGATTAACAACAATAAACAACATCATTATCAATGTTGTTGTACCATTTACTTTTGTTTATGGGAAAGTAAAAAATGATGAATTAATGATTGAAAAATCATTGGAAATGCTATCAAATATGAATGCAGAAAGTAATTCAATTGTTGAAAAATGGGAAGAAATTGGCATAAAAGCAAATAATGCCATGCAAACGCAATCACTAATAGAATTAAAGAAAAATTATTGTTTTCAAAAAAAATGTTTAACTTGCAGTATTGGTAATAATATTCTACGACAATGATTAACAAAATACTATCTTATTTCGAAAAAAAGGCATTTGGCGTTTGCTCTTGGTGGGGCGAAAAGCTTCAACTAAAATCGAGTCGCATCCGAATGTCTTTTATCTATCTATCTTTTTTAACATTTGGCTCTCCAATTTTTATTTACCTTATTATGGCTTTTATTTTGGAACATAAAGAATATTTTAAGTTTCAAAAAAGAAAATCAGTTTGGGACAATTAGTTTTTAATTATAAAAAATTTACTAATCATTCATGGAGCTACCCATTCTTAAAGATATTGTAATTATTCTTGGGTTTTCTGTAGTTATTATTTTACTTTTTCAAAAACTAAAACTACCCGAAATTCTAGGGTTTTTACTCACAGGGGTAATTACAGGTCCTCATGGTTTAAACATTATCAATGCTAGCCATGAAGTAGAATTATTATCCGAAATAGGGATTATATTTTTGCTTTTTGTAATAGGAATCGAGTTCTCTCTAAAAGGATTAGTTTCTATTAAAAACACTGTAATTTGGGGTGGATTAATGCAAGTGGTAGGTACTATTGCATTTACTTTTTTAAGTGCATATTATTTTTTCGAACTTTCTTATCAAACCTCCATTTTTCTGGGATTTTTATTATCATTAAGTAGTACCGCCATCGTTTTAAAAATGCTTCAAGAAAAAGGAGAAATCACTTCTCCTCATGGACGAGTTACTGTTGCTATTTTAATTTTCCAAGATATTATTGTGGTGTTGATGATGTTGTTAACTCCACTTTTGGCAAATCAATCCCAAAGTCCTTTAATGGAATTGGGTATTCTTTTTCTAAAATTAGGGGCTATTTTAGTCGTATTATTTGCTTTAGGAAAATACGTAATCCCAAATTTATTTAAACAGGTTGTTAAATCTAAAAGTAGGGAATTGTTTATTCTTACTACGGTGGTTATTTGTTTTGCGACAGCGTGGATGACTTCGGCTGTTGGGTTATCGTTGGCTTTAGGAGCTTTTTTTGCAGGATTAATTATTTCAGAATCTGATTATAGCCACCAAGCAACTGCCAATATTCTTCCTTTTCGAGAAATTTTTATTAGTTTTTTCTTTGTTTCGGTAGGAATGTTATTGGATTTAAACTTTTTTATTCACCATATTTTTTCTATTCATGCACTTGTAATAGCGGTTATACTGTTAAAAATTATTGTGGTTGTTATTACTGTTATACTTCTTAAATATCCTGCTAGAACTGTATTACTAACTTCCTTAAGTTTGTTTCAGGTGGGTGAGTTTGCTTTTTTGTTGTCGGCAAAAGGAATGGAATACAAACTATTGTCGGACAATAGCTACCAATATTTTTTAGCAATATCTATCATTTCAATGGGAGCTACGCCTTTTATTATAAAATACTCTAGTGAAATTACAGCTTATTTTTTAAAGATTCCTGTTCCTGCACAGGTAAGGTATCGATTGAGAGAAATAACCAAAAATAGAGCAAAAAATAATACTATTGAAGAAACAAATTATCATGATCATATTGTAATTATTGGTTATGGGTTAAATGGCGAAAATGTGGCTAAAGCTGCAAAAACAGCTAAAATACCTTATCTTATTGTAGATTTAGATGCAGAAGCGGTTAAAAAAGGACAATTAAATAATGAACCCATGATATATGGCGATGCAGCTGATGAAACCATTCTTAAGTATGTTCATGTACACGAAGCAAGAGTTGTAGTTGTTGCTATTTCATCTCCAGAAGCCACCAAAAAAATTGTTAAAAGTGTAAGAGAATATTCTAAAAAAACTTACATTATTGTAAGAACAAGATATGAAAGTGAAATTGAAGGTAACTTAAAATTTGGTGCCGATGAAGTTATTTCTGAAGAATTTGAAACTTCAATAGAAATTTTTACTAGGGTACTAAAAAAATATTTGATTCCACAGGATGAGATAAGAATATTTATTGACCATATTCGTTCGGATAACTATGATATGCTGAGAAGTGTTAATACAACTAATAATAACTTACAACTTAATTTACCTGATATGGAAGTCGCTCGATTATTTGTTCAGCAAG
>PFUQ01000120.1:0-3141 GCA_002790175.1 Flavobacteriales bacterium CG_4_9_14_3_um_filter_32_8 | reverse complement strand
GACGGCCAGATCATATTTTAAAGATAAATTCATTACTAAAATTTAATTAAAAAATGAAACGAGCCATGTTAAAAAGTCTAACACACAGGAAAATGATTATAGGCGGCTTCCATGTGACAGATAAAAAACAACCGAGTGAAGTGAGCTCATGTTAACAATAAAAAAGAACGAATAATAAAAATAAACACATGAAAATTCTAATTACTGGCAGCAACGGACTTTTGGGTCAGAAATTGGTGAAATTATTAGTAAATAAATTTAACATTAAATTTTTAGCCACTTCTACTGGCGAAAATAGAATAAAATCTATTATAGGATTTGATTATGTGAGTTTAGATATTACCAACAAAACCCAAGTAGAACAAGTTTTTAATCAATTTAAACCCAACGTGGTTATCAATACTGCCGCAATGACCAATGTTGATGCTTGTGAAGACCAAAAAGAACAATGTTGGAATTTGAATGTAAATGCCATTAAAAATTTAATAGAAGCTTCCGAAAAACATCAAACGCATTTGATTCATCTTTCTACCGATTTTGTTTTTGATGGAGAAAATGGTCCATACAAAGAAGAAGATAAACCCAACCCATTGAGTTATTACGGACAATCGAAACACGAAGCGGAGAAATTATTGCAAGCAAGCAACATCAAATGGAGCATTGTTCGAACCATTATTGTTTATGGTGTGGTGGAAGACATGAGCCGTTCTAACATTGTGTTGTGGGCAAAACAAGCCTTAGAAAAAGGAAATCCGTTAACCATAGTAAACGACCAATTTCGAATGCCAACCTTAGCCGAAGATTTGGCAATGGGATGCTGGTTAATTGCCCAAAAACAAGCAACAGGCATTTATAATATTTGTGGCAAAGATTTTATGAGCATTTTAGAATTGGTCAATCGTGTAGCCGATTTTTATGGTTATGATAAATCCATTATTTCTCCCATTGCTTCAACCTCATTAAACCAAGCAGCCAAACGCCCGCCAAAAACTGGTTTTGTTTTAGATAAAGCAATAAAAGAGTTGGGATATTCTCCTTGTAGTTTTGAAGAAGGATTGGTAGTGGTAACTGAGCAGTTGAAAGGGATTAATGCTTAACATTCCAGCACTAAAAGCAGTTGGATTTTATAATTTTTCTACAGTTTTCAGTAGAGTGTTTTTTATTTTAGACCAACTGATTTTTTCAAATAGTATTGGCATTTCTTCGTTTTCGGCATCATCAAAATAGCATAAACTTTTCAAAACCATAAATTCCGAACCATCAGCATATTTATTGTTGTAGAATGAAATCATTTCCATTAAAGTATATTTTTTTAGTAGAAAATATAAATCGATAAAATCCTTTCTACTTCCCCTTCCTGCAATGGCATTGAGTTTCATTGCGGCTACATCTTTGTCTGAAACCATTCGAATGCCATCAATAACTGTCAATTTTTCTAACAATGGGTATTTATAATTTACAAAATCGATTTTTACACCATCAACAGAAATAATAATCATGCTTTTGCTTTTTTTAATAATAGAAACGAACCCAAATTTTGACAACTCATCAACAAATTCAATATCGTTAATTTCGACATTACCAAACATATCAATATCAAACGAAAAGCGATGTCCCATTTGCAATGCTAATGAAGTACCGCCAACTAAATTAAAGCCTACAAATAATTTTGAAAGCATTATTTTGTTCAATAATTCCAGTAGTTTTGGTTGGATTGTTTGAGTTTGTAACATCTAAAATTTGATTTTTTTAGTTGAAATAAATGAGACAAAAAAGAAAGTGTAACAACATCTAAGCTACGAAATTGGAGGGAAATATTTTTTATCGTTTCCAAACCGTAAACGGTTTTTATAATATTCCAATCGTTGATGTTCCCAAATTCAACCACTTTATAGATGATTTGGCTTTTAGATTTTTCAAAATCTAATGCGGAAACATCAACATCCCAAAAAAGATGAGCAGATAAATTTGATATGGCATAAACTGGTTTCATCAACTACAAAGATAGGAACATTATCCCCAAAAAAAACGAAACAAACTTGGGATTTTATAGAAAGATTTTAAGCGAAGTTTTAACTACTCTTTAATATATTTCCATAATTATAAGCTTTAGCTATACCAATAAAAAAAGCGTCCGTCAGATGAAGGACGCTTAGTATAATCTACGCTAAGATGTGGGGTGGTAACAGGGCAGTTGAATGGGATTAATGCTTAAAAGGTTAGACCATTTTTTTTAAACTTAGCATAATGGAGAGAGGTGTCTTCAATCTGTTTATTTGGCAGAGTAAGTTTACTTGGTTTGAAGCAATTTATTTAAGTTGTTTTATTTGCCCACTTTCCATTATATATTTTCCTGCAACAATAAAATTAGAGTCACAACATAAACGTTCGGAATTTTTGTTTTTCTTTTCAATACTTATTACCAAACCATCCATTACAATTGAACTGGAGCAATTTTCATCATCATCCCAAATCGAATATGTTGCTTCATTATACAATGTTAAAGGGATACATCCATAAATAATTTTACAAATTTGTGTTGGAATGCTATCAATATTGAAAACAAGCAAGACTTTTTGAATTGTTGTATCTATACCATTATTGAATTTTACCAATCCTTTTATTAATAACTCTTCTCTACCAATATTGTCAAGGTTAATAGAAGCTGTAGATGTAAAGGAGATGAAATTTATCGGAACTATAAAATTGTTCCATATAGTATCAATATCAGTGACGTAACTGAATTGAAGAAGTGCATCGTTAAATAAAATTTGTGGCTTTTTGTTAGTATTTCCTATTATTAATCCATAATTAATTATTTCAGAACTAAATTCAATTTTATGAGGTGTTAAATCGATACAATCACCACATTGAAAGTCTTGTCCATTAATGTGTGCCATTATCAAACATAAAAGTAAAGTTATAGTGAGCCTCATAAATTGTTTATGGTCAGGTTTATTTTCAAATCAAATGTATTGATTTTTATTCATTAATTACCAAACGTAGATATTATGTTTTTTGCCCAAGTTTGTATCCCCACAAACGAGTATATGTTTGTTTATCCGTTTGTTTGTGAAGACACAAACAAAGGCTAAAAATGGATCAAATTTTCAATTTACCCTAATTCTATATCAAATAATA
>PFUQ01000004.1 GCA_002790175.1 Flavobacteriales bacterium CG_4_9_14_3_um_filter_32_8 | reverse complement strand
TGTTCCTATTAAATCTTCTTTAGATGGAATGGATGCTTTATTGGCAATTGTCCAGATGCCTCCAGGAATACCTGTTGCTACTGTTGCTATTGATGGTTCATTAAATGCTGGAATTTTAGCTGCACAAATGATTGCTGTTGGAGATAAAGCGGTTATGCAGCAACTAATTGATTATAAAAAAACCTTAAAAAATAAAATTGTAAAAGCCAACAAAGACTTAGCTAACTATAAATTTGAGTACAGGGTAGGTTAATCTATCGAACTCCTTTTTCAGGAAATTTACCTTTTTTATCTTTGTAGAAATTTTTTATAGTTTCCAAATCTTTTTCTACATCATCAGTTATGTTAAAAACAGGACCAAAACCTCCGATTTTCTTTTCATAATCAATATAACCTAAAACAATAGGAGCTTTTGTTTTTTGTGAAATGTAATAAAACCCTTTTTTCCATTGAGGATTATAACTTCTAGTTCCTTCAGGAGTTATTAATATGGCCAATTTTTCGTGTTGATTAAAAAAATCAGCAATTTGGTCAGTTAAGTTTTCTTTTTTGCTACGATCAACTGGTATTCCACCCAAAGATTTCAACAAAATATTAAAAGGAAAAAAATACCATTCTTTCTTGATAAAAAATTTTAATGGAATTCCTTTCATTAAAAAAAACAATATTCCATAAAAAAAGTCCCAATTACTGGTATGAGGAGCACCTATGATAATGTATTTTTTTATATCTGATGGAACTTCTCCAACAGATTTCCAACCTAAAGAATGAAAAATAAATGACGCTAGTTTTTTAATCACTTTGCAAAAGTAAACAAATCCTTATTTAAAAGAAGCTCGTTGTAATGCTTTTGGCTTATTCACGTATCTAATTGAAATTTCAAAACCACCGTTACCACCCGTAACAGTAGCTAACTCTGAATTATTATAATCGTATGAAATTCCAATCATATAATCGGTAAATTCTATATAAACTTGAGGAATTATCGCATCTTTTAAGCGATAATGACTACCAAAATAGATTGCTCCATCTTTAAACAAGCCAGAATATTTTGTGGTGTTTCCAAATCTGATTTTAAATAACATACCAGGAGTAATTTCTCGATAAGGACCTTGTTTGGCATAAAACATAGAGGGTACTATGGATAATTTTGTCTCTCTGATATCAAAAGTTCCAGCAAATTGTGCAATAAATTTTCTTGGGATTTCATCTTTAGTATCGCTTAAAAAATTTTGATCAGGAGTGTTCAAATGATATGCTCCAACTCCAACATTAAAACTGGAAATATCACTACCTAAAAACTCAGAAGTTGTATTTTTAAATTCGTAATAGATTCCTGCTCCCAAATCAAAATACCGAGAAGACTGAAAAGCATACGATTCATTGGAGTTGACTTCTAAATCAAATTCCTCGCCATTAAATTGATTGCCCCATGTTAATTTTGAAAGATTTGCAGAATATTGTCCAAATCCTCCTTGCAGACCAACAGAGATAGTATGATAGTCACTAATTGGAACTATTCCTGAAAAAGATAGTGCTCCCAAAAAATTACCAAAATCTGATTTTCCAGCTACATCTTTATAAAAATTTGCACCTAAACCGAAATAGGCGTGTCTTCCATTTCCCTTAGCAATAGGCACGTCAAATGATGCTGCATAGGTATTATATGGGTCGCCGAAAGCACTCCATTGGCTTCGATAATTTAATATTCCTCTAACATTACCAGAAGATACTCCTGTAGCACCTGGGTTAATTAATTGCGGAGTTTGTCCGAATTGAGAAAAATGAACATCCTGAGCCTTAGTACTTATTGCACCAATGATAATTAATGCTATTAAAGTATATTTTTTTAAATACAATCTTCCCATTATCTCACCAATGTAATATTTCCAGTTTTATTATCAACTTCCCCATCGGTAAAAACTGCTCTTAATTTATAGACATAAACTCCAGATGTTGCTTTTTTACCCTTATAATTACCATCCCATCCTTTGTCTAAAGATGAAGAAGAAAATACTTTTTCGCCCCATCTATCAAACACATCAAATGTTAAACTCTCTATACGTGAACCATAAACGAAAAGGAAGTCATTGTTTCCATCTCCATTCGGAGAAAAGGCCATAGGAATTTGAGCTCCATTTGGTGGGGGAAGAATTTCTTCAACGTAAACAGCTGTTATCACATCATTACCTAAAACTGTAAAACTAATAATAGAACCTAATATTGATGGGGCTAAAGTATGAAAATTAGACTCCCAATGATCAAAAAGATAATTACTGATTGGTGTTTCTATTAATTTAACAACAGTTCCTGTAATGTATGATTTCACAACGGATGTAGTTGTATAATCATCTAAAACAAAATTAGAATCAATTTCAACTTCTCCCATTAACACTGGACTTACTCTAAATTCAATATCAAAGGTGTCTATAAACGCAAAATGAGCAACTATGCTATCTGCATTGTTTACTGTAATTTGAACACTCATATCATTTGCACTCACAACAAATGGTGTTGAATTAGAAGTCCAATTAATAAATAGGTATCCTGGTTGTGGAGTTGCAACTAAATTTAGTACCGTTAACTCTTGATATCCATTGGTATAGCTGTACGAAGGAGGAGTATATCCATCAATAGAAATATTTCCACCACCAACTGGATCTACATTAAAAATTAAATTAAATGTGTCAATTATCGCAAAATGTGCAACAATACTATCTACTAAATCAACAGTAATTTGTACGCTTGGATTGTTTCCGGTAGGTACAAACGCAGTAGTGTTTGATGTCCAATTAACAAATGCATAGCCAGGTTGTGGGGTTGCGACTAAATTTAACGTGCTCATTTCTGGGTAAAAGTTAGAATAACTGTAAGAAGGTGGTGTAAAACCATTGATAGAAATATTACCTCCTCCAACTGGGTCAACATTAAAAGTTAATTGAACAGTATCTCCAATTAAAATAAAATGTGCAACAATACTATCTGATTGAGTAATTTGCAAAGAATTATTTGGGTTGGTTATTGCTGAATCTAATGGATGATTAAAGACTTCCCAATAATCAAATAGGTAACCTGCATTTGCTGTTGCAGCTAATAAAATGTCAATATTTCCAAAATAATTTCCTGAATACACATACGAAGGTGGTATGATGGAATTAATTTGAGCATCTCCTGCACCAGCAGGGGTTACATTTACTTTTAATGGAAAAGGACCTGTAACACTATAACAATTTACCAAACCTGTGTTCATGGCAACGCATCGAGTATTAATAAAATCCCTTAAATCTTGTACATTTTGCAGCCACTGAGCCATATTACCTCCCCATCTTGAAATTTGACTAGGCATTTCTGGTGTAATAATATTAACCAAACTGTCCAAAACCGCAATCATATTGGTACATTTAAAAGTAGTATTGGATAAATCAATGTATCTAGAAATATAATACTGTTCAAAAATTGGGTTATTCATTAATTCATTTAAAATTTCTGTATGCCCTTGTCCTCCAGGGTTCGGTAAATTATCTATTTGACAAGGGTCTGTAGCAGGACCAGTATTAGGAAGCCCAGTATAATTAGTATAATGATTAAATGTAGCATCCATGTCCCATAAAGAATATCTCCATTTTGTTTTGGTCCCAGAGGTATCTAAACCTCTCCACCACGAAGTATTCCAATTGAGCATATCGTGATTTACGATGTAAGAATTTAACACAAAATAATCAACCAAACTTTTCCAATTATATTGGCTGGTTACATAATTAAAATTAGCTGGGATAGCCATGTTATTTGAATTAATATAATTCACTAATGCATCCCAATTGGGTTGAGCATTTGGCATTCCATATTCTGTATTAGTTCCTCCCCAAGTAGCTAAATATTGAATGTAATTGGGACTGTTATAATATTGTTCATCTTGTCCATAATAATAATTTAAGAAATCGCTGTCATCTACTTTCTCTCGTGATTCATAGACTCCCCAATAGTTTCCATTTACGTATAAAACACAGGCATCGTAAGTTCTTTCATCAAGATGCAAGTCACCTAATTGTGATAAGGTATGAACATAAGAATCTCTGATATGAGCACCGCCTAATTCTCCTGCATAATTGGAATTAGGAGTTCCTTCAAACGGATAATTGTCGCTAGCTCCACATTTTAGTATTAATCGTTGAAATTTATTTCTGGTTTTACTCGGGAAAATTTGATTTTGGAGGGCATAATTATATCCATATTGATCTCTAGTAATAAAATCTACGCCTCTTTGATTATAAGCCCAAGAATCATTACCATGTTTATTAAAATCACCAGTGGCTTCGGTTTGCATTACTCCTGTTCTGTCAAAAAATTCTAATGAACCATCAGGTTCTATTTGTGAACCTCCTAATAATGTAGCTACATTATTTCCGCATATAGAAACCACAGGGACTGTATGCGTAACATTAATAAAATAAGTATTAGTTTCAATAAAACTTGGTGGTATATTGGGTATAGAACTAAAACATCTAGCTCTTAACACTTTTGTTGTTGCGATATTAATTGGTACAGAATAGGTTGGGGAACTAATTAGAGGGTCAGATCCGTCTAGGGTGTAATGAATAGTTATGTTTGGATCTGGAGTTGAAATTGATACTGATTGTGCACCTGGATAAAAACCAGCAGGAACATTAAAAATTGGTTTGCTTGCATATTCAAGCATTGCTCCAGTATTTGATGCATTAGGTGTAGAATTAGTAAAAAGACTCCATGTAGCTGCCCCATTGGTAGTTCTTCCACGTGAGTGCAATACTTGGTTTGGAACGATAGTTAAACTGTCAATTATTATTCCGCTAGGGTCAGAGAGTACAATTTTTTCAAATTTGGTTTGTGTCAATTTAAAATTTGTATGAATTTGTGATCCTCCAGCAATTTGAGCTCTTCCAGAACAATATACCATCATATAACCATTAGCAGGTATTGAAATACTTCCTGGAATTTGAAATTTAGTTGGATTAGTTGCTTTGTCACTTAAGTGATAGCCATTTAGGTTAATAGAAACGCCTGTAGTATTATACAATTCAATCCAATCTTCCATTTGACCAAAAAAATCTGGATCACCTCCACTTGTAGCATTTGCACATGAATACTCATTTATTACAATTTGTGAATTAGCATTTTGAATGAATAATAATCCTAAAATTAGAATCGAAAATTTACAAATTTTTAACATACCTTTCTTATTAACATGAAACTCAACAGCTAAAAGTAATAATTTTATCTTAAAGAATTGAGATAATTAATCTATAATTATTGATTTCCTAATAAAAATTGTAATTTAAGAGATTATTGTTAAAAAGTCTATTTTTTTCTTTCTAAAATGTAGTGAGTAATAATTAAAGATTCGCCTTTAATGGGATAAATATTTATTAATACCCAACCATTGGTTTTTAGGTTATTTAAGATGGTAACTATGGCGTTTATTCCTTCAAAACCTTTTGAAATGATTTCCGTTCCTTGATTATTTCCTGTGAAAATTGCGATTCTTGCTAAACTTGAATTACTCCCCTCAATCGTTCTAAATTCATCCTCTTGGTTCAATCGCACCTCAAGTATCACATAATCTCCTTTTTTTGTTAAACTTTTTAACTTACTAGCAAGGTTCAAGTTATCTTGAGCATTCATGCTAAACGCTAAACAACAAATAAGTATAAGTGAAAAAAGATTTCTCATAAAAAAGGATTTTAAGCAAATATAAAGTAAATGTTTCATTATTCTATTGGAAAAAATATTGCTGTTTGCCATTTCTCAGGGTTTGGTTCTGTTGTAGGGTCAGTAATATAAGATTCCCATGGTGGACCTATTACCACAACTTTATTTTTCCGCATCCATTCATTAATTCCAAAATAAGTTTCTGGCAATCTTTCATAAGGGCCATAATGGATAGCTGTAACTACATTACCCGATTTTATTTTATCCAATTTTATTCGATTATTATCAATAGTTATAGAATCGTTTATTGGAATTCCAAACTCAATATCAACTATAGAATCTGACCAAAAATGGTAAATAACTAATGGAACAGAAATACTTTCAAATTTTTGTTGGCTCATATACTGATTAATTTCAGAATAATTTTTTCCATAAATATTATTCATTGCAATTGGACTAATTGTATCTCTAATAGAAAGAAACCATTGATTTTTTTCAATTTTCATTTTTCTAACTTCAACTCGCTGTATTTTGGGTAAGTTTTCTGTGTATGTTTTTAACCTTTGCAATCCTAGTTCATATTCTTTAATTAACTCATCTTCTATAAACAAACCATAAAACTTATCTTTAGGACTAAAGCCAAAATCGATATCCATACTCCAGATTACTTCAACACCATTTTCTAACTCATTAAATACCCAAGTTCTTTTAGATTGAATCGAGTTAAGAGTTAATAGATTCACTATACTATCATTAAGTTTTGATTGAATGATTTCAATTCTTCCTATACCTAAGTCATCATTTTCACTACCCCAGTTAAATGTTGCACTAACGCCACTAGATGGAGCAGAATATGCGTATTTCTTATTAAAAATTAGTGAATCTTTAAGCATCCATGGAGACCAATTTTTCCAGTTTTTTAAATCGTTGACTTGGTTAAAAATTTGTTCTTGATCAGCATTAATGATTATTTTTCGTTCTAAATGAAAGGAAGAAGGTAAAAACATGGATACCACTAATCCAATTAAAATAATTAACAGAATAGTTAATGTTATTCTTCTTAAATAATTCATACCCTAAATTTCTGTATAAAAGTATAATTTTAAAACACCCAACCAACAAGAAATACAAATTTATGCTTATCTAAACCTTATCAATAGGCATATCTATATTTTTTATTACATTGGTCGCTTGTTTTTAATTTTTAAATGATACAATTGATTAATAAAATAGTACTTTTTTTTTCTTTAATTCTTAGTATTTCATCAGCCTGTTTGGGAAGAACTACTGAAGAAGAAAAGGCAACTAAAAAAGATACAGTTTCTGCTATAGTAATAGCTCCATCTGATGCCATCTACAGTAGTATTTCTAAATTATCAGGAGAAAAAATTATTTCTTTAATTGATTCTTTGTTTGAACTAGAAAATATTCCTGAAGATTATCTGAGAGGATTTAAAGTTTATGCTGAAAAGAAATTAATGGGAAACCACTCTTATAATACTATAACCAATTATTACGACAACTCAGAAATACCTTCTAATTGTATTTATAAAAATTGGGACACTAAAAATATTTCGCCTTACGATGAAGCCATTTCACATAATGACACTTCGTTATTTTTAACATTAATAGACCAGCAAAATAACTGTAGTTTTGTTTCGCCCCTTCAAAATCCAGTTGTCACTTCTAATTTTGGAAGGAGAAAAGGAAAAAAACATAGTGGTATTGATTTAGATTTAGAGGTGTGGGACCCTGTTGTGGCTGCTTTTGATGGCATGGTAAGAGTAGCCATTGTTCATCCAGGTTATGGTAGGGTTGTTATTATTAGACATTACAATGGATTGGAAACACTTTATGCACATTTACATCGATTTAAAGTTAAACCAGGTGATATTGTTGAAGCAGGTCAAGTTATCGGTTTAGGAGGAAGTTCTGGAAAATCCACTGGAAGCCATTTACATTTTGAAGTTCGATTTAAAGGATTTACTCTAAATCCAAAACATCTCATCTCTTTTAAAGATAATAAGCTAATCAGCGATTCGTTAAAGTTAATTAAACAAAAATGGGATTATGCAGCGATTCCTGTTGGCACAGAATATCACACCATTACAAGAGGTGATTTCATGTACAAGATTGCCAATAGATATGGAATATCTGTGAGTGAACTCTGTGAGCTAAATGGAATTAAAAGAAATAAATTACTTATTGTCGGAAAAAAACTTCGCATCAAATAATGTTCAACATCACTAATTACTTTGACCATCCTACCCGACCAGGTTACACAATTTTTAAATTTTTTGATGCTAATCGTGCTAATTATTTTGAAGAACTTTTAAAAAAAAATAATATTTGGTTTGAAGCTTCGAAAGAGAAAGGTGAAAAAACAATTTATTTTTTTGGAGTTAAAAAATCTGACTATAAAAATGCAATGAACGCTAATTATTTAGTGAGTGCAAACTATCGAAGTAAAATTATTCCAAATTTTTACTTTAGGTGGTTGGTTATTATTTTTGCAATCGCAATAATGTTATTGGCAATTGTTAGTGCTATAAAAAGTTAAAACCTAAATCCTAAAGTAAAAGTTAAATAATGATCTTTTAATTGAGTTGCAGCAAACTGATTTTGTTCTTCCAAAATAATAGTTTGGCTGTCGTAGGTTTTTAATGAATAGGAAATATCAAAATAATAGCCTTCTCCTTTAATACCAACACCTCCAGAATAAATTGAAGCACTATTATCTATATTCATATTTTCATTAATTGAATTTCCTTGAAGTCGGTAACCTGCTCTAATTCTAAAAGGGTCAACTCTCCATTCCGTACCAACTCTAATGTTGTGTGTTGATTGAAAGTTGGTTCGAATGTTTTGATTCTCAACAGAAAAATCTGCACCAACACTTCCATAAGTATTATCTTCTTTTATTCTTGCAGTTGAGTAATCCACAATTTCATAATCAGCATTTATTACTCCATAACGTCCAATAATAAAACTAGCACTGGTTACCAACCGATAAGGAGTTGTTACCACATAGTTAAAAGAGCCATAAGGCGTTGTTTCACTATAAGTTGTTCCATCCTTTTTTTCCGAACTGAGGGTCGTTTCATAATCGTCTGCTAAGGAATATATTGAAGGAGTGTGAAAAGCAGTTCCGAACCTAAACCAATCAGAAATCTTATAAATCATTCCAATTTTAAAATTAACTCCTGCACCAGTTGTTTTTACATAATCATGAGCTGTAAAATTTTTAAAGTCAGTAAGCGTGTCTGTGGTTTCAGAAGTTTCAGAATAGTTTCTATCGTAAACATAGTTAACTGTTGGTATTCCTATTAATGCACCTACATATAATTTATCAGAATAATTTCCTCCTAAAGCAAAATACATTTCTCCAGCACCACCTCTAGTTTCATAATTGGTGAGTTGACTTAAATTTTTAGAATTAGCAAACACATGATTGTAATGTAAAGAATCATTAATTAATGGATTAACCAAACAAGTTTGATAAGCTAAGTTAGACGAAAAAGGATATGCATCAATAATGTTTTCTTCCATAATTCCTCCATTTGAATTTAATTCATTTACATAGTTAATAAGCAAGGATGAATCTGTTGAGCTTTTTATAGAGATACTCGTGTTGTAATTATTAGTTCTATTATATCCAATTGCAAGATTCACAGCTTCCCATCCACCATTACCTTTAAAACTACCTACCAATCCAATATTACCTATATGAAAATTTAATTTTCCATCAGTAATCCTATTTCCTTTGTAATTACTTTCTGTATAATTATTATGAAATGAAGTACTAAAAGAAAAATCAGAACTATTATAAACACCTAATCCTCCAGGGTTAATACTTAGTGCAGACATATTTGCACCCAAGGCTCCAAATGAACCTCCCATTGCATTAAATCTGGCTTCACCATAATAATCTAAAGTAGAGTATCTCAACGCATCAAATTCATTTTGAGCTTTTGTAAAACTTACGAACATTGTAATGCTAATTAGTAATAGAGAGAATCGTTTCATAGTTAATTTTTTTAAATTTTTTTAACCAATTGTTATTATCTCCTTCTTGATCCGCCTCCGTTAGACTTTGACCCACTAGAACCTCCGCTCCTGTTATAGTTCCCTGATGGCTTATTATAACTTGGTTGAGCATTACTAGGCTTATTATAACTAGGCTTAGAGTCTTTCTGTTGATTATTACTAGGCTTAGTATAAGTGCTTTTAGAATTATTATAACTGTTTCTTGGTTTATTATAATTTGGTTGGTTAGTTGTATTGGCTGGTTTTGTATAAGTTGGTTTTTGATAAATATTTCCAGAATTGTTGATGGAATTGGATTTAGAACTAGTTCTTGGATTTTCATAAACATTACCATTTCCTCCTGCATTAGGGTTTTTTGGTTGTGCATTAGGATTTATTACATCTCCTTTAACATTATTATTTGACGATTTAGGATTTGTATTATAATTGTTACTTGAATTATTTTTAGGAGAATTATTTAATGTGTTTACATTCGTCCCAATAGCTATCGGTAGAGAATTTTGTTTAACAGCAGCTTCATATTTTTGACCAAATGTTTTAGTAGCAATATTGTTATTAGATACCACTGAAGAATTTGGTTGTCGGATTCCATAACCTGAAGAGCTAGAAGACCCACCTCTTTTTCCATAATAATGACTGTTGTGGTCATAACTGTTGTAATAATAATTTGACCCATAATAGCCATCATAATATCCATAATTATAATAATTACCATAGTAGCCATTCCAACCATAATAACCATTTCCACAATACCCATAATTGCCAGTCCAACCCCAACCCCATGACCAACCTAAAGACCATCCGTTGTAATACGACCAGCCAACATTCCAATGCCATGGTCTAGGATTCCACCATCCATAGCTGGTATAAATACTTGTTCCATAGTAATAAGGATCGTAATCGTACCAATAATAATTGGTATAATAATCATCGTAATAGCCATACCTACCTTGTTTTTGTCTAAACCGTTTTATCCTAGATGAATATTCATAATCGTAATATTCGTTTTCAAAATCGTAATTATCTCCATTAAAGTAATTGTTAGTAACTCGAAGTTCACCATTCTCATCCTCATAATAAGTGGTGCTATCAGTTATACCCATTTGGGCATTATAAGCTTCTTCTTTTTCTTTCTTTTTTGAGTCTAAATAGTAATCGGTAGCTGTTGAATATTCCTCATCAGAAATTGTTTTTTCAACAGAACTATTAGCTGGAGTTATTGTATTATCAGTTCTTTTTTTAGAAGATGGATAAAAATCATCTTGTGCCGACACATTACCTAAAAACATTAATGTACTTAGAAATAATGCTATTGAATTAATTGAGTTCATAATTTTTCCTCCTTAAATTTTCTCTTTTTATCTACTTGTTAATGAAATGTTAATTTTCTTATTATTTACTTTTCAAATATTATGCCAAAAGATTCTAAATAATATTAATGCCAGCATGTAGCGATAATAAAAACTGCATTAACAAAAACATTAAGAATTACATCTGCCACCACTTCAGCAGCAATGGTATCTTTTTTTGTTTTAGTATTTTTTTGATTAGAATAAATCTCCTCCTCGAGCAATTCATCATCATTATATTGAATTTTATTAATGTGATGAATCTCATTGTAATCTTTTTCAGTGGTGTATTCGTCAATTAAATCAATATCATTTATTGTCACTTTATTAGATGATATATTTTTCTCTTCTTTTTTATCATTATAAAAATCATTTTGAGAAAAAAGTAGGTTATTAAAAAAGACTAAAAATAGAGTTGATAATAAATATATTTTAATTGAATTCATCTGAGGTTAAGTTTTAATTAAAATTCGCTTAATTTTACTTTTTAAAATTAATTTTTATTTAAAATTTACCATCAAAAATTATACCCTAAATTACAAAAATGGCAAAAGATTTCACAAAAAGAGCTGATGATTACTCACAATGGTACAACGAACTAGTTGAAAAAGCTGACTTAGCAGAGCATTCGGCAGTTAGAGGCTGCATGGTAATCAAACCTTATGGTTACGCTATTTGGGAAAAAATACAGGCTCAATTGGATAAAATGTTTAAAGAAACTGGACATGTAAATGCCTATTTCCCGCTATTTATTCCAAAATCCTACTTAAGTAAAGAAGCTGCACATGTTGAAGGGTTTGCTAAAGAGTGTGCAGTTGTTACTCATTATCGTTTAAAAAATGCAGAAGATGGAAGTGGTGTTATTGTTGATCCCGATGCTAAATTAGAGGAAGAATTAATTGTTAGACCAACATCAGAAACCATTATTTGGAACACCTATAAAGGTTGGATAGAATCATATAGAGATTTACCATTATTAATTAATCAATGGGCAAATGTGGTGCGTTGGGAAATGAGAACACGATTATTTTTAAGAACTACCGAATTTTTATGGCAAGAAGGTCACACCGCACATGCAACAAAAGAAGAAGCGATTGAAGAATCAGAAAAAATGTTGGAAGTTTATGCTCAATTTGTTGAAAAATGGATGGCAATTCCTGTTATTAAAGGAATAAAAACAGAAACAGAACGATTTGCCGGAGCTGTTGAAACTTATTGTATAGAAGCATTAATGCAAGATGGGAAGGCTTTACAAGCAGGAACATCGCATTTTTTAGGTCAAAACTTCGCCAAAGCTTTTGAAGTAAAATTTGCAACAAAGGAGGGAAAACAAGAATATGTTTGGGCAACTTCTTGGGGCGTTTCCACCCGATTAATGGGAGCTTTAATCATGACTCATTCTGACGACGACGGATTAGTATTACCGCCAAATCTAGCACCAATACAGGTTGTAATAGTTCCTATTTATAAAGGAGAAGAACAATTGTCTCAAATTTCTACACAAGTTCAAATAATAAAATCAGACTTGGAGGCTGCTGGAATTTCAGTAAAGTATGATGACAGAGATACTTACAAACCAGGTTATAAATTTGCTGAATATGAATTTAAAGGAGTTCCTGTGAGAATAGCAATAGGACCAAGAGATTTGGAGAATGGAACATTAGAAGTTGCTAGAAGAGACACTAAAGAAAAAGAAACACTTCAACAAAATGATATTGCTAAAAAAATTAAACATTTGTTAGAAAATATTCAAACCAATCTTTACCAAAAAGCCATCGACTATCGATCAGAAATGACTCATAAAGCCGACACATGGGAAGAATTTAAAAAAATACTCGAAAACAATGCTGGTTTTATATATGCTCATTGGGACGGAACGGCTGCAACAGAAGAACTAATTAAGCAAGAAACAAAAGCAACCATTCGTTGTATTCCATTAAATAACAAATTAGAAACTGGCAAATGTATTTATACAGGTAAACCATCAACACAACGAGTAATTTTTGCAAAAGCTTATTAATAAATTAGCCCAAAAAAAATGAAAAACACGAAAGACGCTAAAACTTTAATTCTCGAAGCTCTCAAAACAAAGGCATGTTTAAAACAAAGTATTTTTAAAAAAACAATAGAAATTTTTCACCTTTTTAAAATTGAAGCCGAAAAATTAACATTTGAACTAAAAACGGAAATGAATAAAATCGACAAGGATATAAGTGTTGATTTTATTGATAAAGGTGATCATGAATTTCATATTATTTTTGGTGGAGATATTCTTGTTTTTTATATGCATACTAATGTTTTTCATTTTGATAAAAATCACCCCATTTGGAATTCATCTTATGTGAAAGAAGATGAACTACGAACTTATTGTGGAATGATAAATGTTTACAATTTTTTAGCAGATTCGTTTAGATATAATAGAATCAATGACATCGGTTATTTAGTTGCACGATTTTTTGTGAATAATGACTTACATTATTTTGTTGAAGGGAAAAGACAATTAGGTTTCTTATACAACGACTTTATCAACGAAGTAATTAATAATTCGAAAATTAGGAAAATCATTGAGTCTGCCATTTTGTACTCCATGGATTTTGATTTACTTACTCCAAATTACGACACCATGAAAGAAGTGAGTGTTAATGATATAACCGAAGCTACCAATGCGATGAGCATTAAAACAGGAAAACGACTTGGATTCAAGTTTCATGCAGATAATGATAATATTGAGTAATTTATTAACATTATTTTGTAAGAGTTGTAAAAAATTATACATTTGCACTCCTTAAATAAAAAGGTTAATTATTCGGCCCGTTCGTCTAGGGGTTAGGACGTCAGGTTTTCATCCTGGAAACAGGGGTTCGATTCCCCTACGGGCTGCAAAGAACCGCTTGAATTCGCAAGAATCAAGCGGTTTTTACGTTTCACAAAGGTTCAAAACACTTTTTAAACTGTATAGTTTCTATATTAGTTTTAACTTATTGCTAGCAATTGTTGTTTAAAACCCCTATCAGAACAAAAAAAACAATAATCCTAAATTAATGTTTTATATTTGCAGTCTTCAATATTACTTAACTTATTAATGCAGAAATTAACGATAGATTTAATAAATCAACTAGTTTTCAAAACAAAAAATATTGAAATTGATGACGAAACACTTAAAAGAGTTCAACAATCCTTTGCTTTCTTAACCAATTTTTCTAAAGACAAAATTATTTACGGAATTAATACTGGTTTTGGCCCTATGGCTCAATTTAGAATTGAACCCGACCAATTAAACCAACTCCAATATAATTTAATAAAAAGTCACGCCAGTGGAATAGGCAATGTGTTAACTGCCCCTTATGCTAAAAGTGTAGTACTGGCTCGTTTAAACTCCTTTTTACAAGGAAATTCAGGAATTAGCTCGGATGTTATTTTACAATTGCAGATGTTCTTCAATAAAAATATTATCCCAGAAATTTTTGAACATGGAAGTGTAGGTGCAAGTGGCGATTTAGTGCAACTTTCTCACCTAGCATTAAACCTAATTGGAGAAGGTTATGTATATGAAAATGGCAAAAGAAAAGAAGCAAAAACGGTATTGGAAGCCCATCAAATTAAACCTCTAAAATTAAATCTAAGAGATGGGTTAGGAATAATTAATGGCACTTCTTGCATGACTGGAATTGCTGCTATTAACCTTATTTATGCTAAGCGCTTATTAAATCATGCCATTGCTGCATCGGCAATAATTAACGAAATAGTTGAATCTTTTGATGATTCTTTTTCAAAAGAATTAAATGAAGTAAAACTTCACAAAGGGCAGCAAAATGTGGCAGCTCAAATGAGAAGCTTTTTAAAGAATAGCCAATTAATTAGAAAAAGAGATGACCTTTTTAAAGATGATACTGAACTTCAAAGAACAGAATTTAAAAAGAAAATTCAAGAATATTATTCCATTCGATGTGTTCCCCAAATTTTAGGACCTATTTCAGATACATTAGACTATGCTCAAGAAGTAGTAGAAAATGAATTAAACTCAACCAACGACAATCCAATTATTAATATTGATGTTAAAAATGTTTTTCATGGAGGAAATTTTCATGGTGATTACATTTCGTTGGAAATGGATAAAATAAAAATGGCAATCACCAAACTTTCCATGCTAATGGAACGCCAATTAAACTTCTTATTAAATCATCATTTAAACGGAAAATTTCCCGCTTTTTTGAATGCAGGAAAACTAGGTTTAAATTTTGGATTTCAAGGAATACAATATACAGCAACCTCAACTACTGCCGAAAATCAAGTCTTAAGCAATTCTATGTATGTACATAGCATTCCTAACAACAACGACAATCAAGACATTGTGAGCATGGGAACAAATAGTGCTATTATTGCCAAACAAGTTTTAGATAATGCCTACCAAGTTACAGCCATACATATTATGGCAATTTGTCAAGCCATAGATTTGCTAAGTGATGAGGAAAAAGGTAAATTATCGAATAACACGAAAACAGCTTACCATAAAATAAGAAAAATTGCTTTCTTTGTAAAAGAAGACGTTTCACAAGCTAAAAGCATTAACGATGTTTGTAATTTTATGAAAGAAAATTCTCTGATATAATAATGAAATGTGCACTAATAACAGGAGCCTCAAGAGGTTTAGGAAAAGCAATTGCTTTACAATTGGCTAAAGACCATGGCTATTATATTTTAATCAACTACTCCTCCAACGCAAAAGCTGCTGAAGAAACCTTAGCTGAATTAAAAGCTGCTGGTGGAAATGGAGAATTATTACCATTTAATGTTCAAGAAAAAAGTAGTGTAGATGTAGCACTCGACAATTGGATGTCAAAAAATACAGATAAATTTATTGGTGTTTTGGTTAACAATGCTGGCATAACACGAGATGGTCTTTTTATGTGGATGCCTGAAAAAGATTGGGATGATGTAATCAATGTTTCCGCTAAAGGAATGTTTAATGTTACCCAAAAAATAATTCAGCAAATGCTTCGTCAACGAAAAGGAAGAATAGTTAATATTGCTTCGTTATCTGGATTAAAAGGAGTTCCAGGACAGACCAATTATTCGGCAGCTAAAGGAGCCATGATAGGTGCAACAAAAGCATTAGCACAAGAAGTTGCCAAGCGAAACATTACCGTTAATGCAGTGGCACCTGGTTTTATTAAGAGTGACATGACCGAAGAATTTAATGAAGCTGAATACAAAAAAATAATTCCTTTAAATCGTTTTGGAAATGCTGAAGAAGTAGCCCATTTAGTTAGTTTTTTAGCTTCCGATAAAGCGGCTTATATTACTGGAGAAATCATTAATATTAACGGAGGAATATATTCATAATGGAACACAGAGTGGTAATAACAGGTATAGGAATCTACTCATGTTTAGGAGAAAACCTAAAAGATGTAGCAGATTCATTATACCAAGGAAAAAGTGGAATTATTTTAGATGAAATTAGAAAAGATTTTGGTTTCCGATCAGCTTTAACAGGTATGGTAAAAGACCCAGATTTAACACCATTTTTAACACGGAGACAACGAATAGGAATGCACCAACCAGCTATGTATGCTTATATGGCAACAAAAGAAGCAGTTGAAAATGCAGGTTTAGACATCGATTTTTTAGAAAAAACAGAAACAGGATTAATTTATGGTAATGATAGTACAGCAGGCTCTATAAGTGAAACTGTAGATAGAATACGAGAAAAAAAAGACACCACTTTAGTAGGAAGCGGAGCAATTTTTCAAAATATGAATTGCACCGTAAACATGAATATTTCTACTATTTTTAAATTAAA
>PFUQ01000088.1 GCA_002790175.1 Flavobacteriales bacterium CG_4_9_14_3_um_filter_32_8 | reverse complement strand
CACCATTTATTTTTGGAGTAAAAGTTACTACACAGTTTCCCTTAATTAACTGGTTTCCATCATTGGTGAGGTCTAAATTAATTTGATAATTGAGGATGTCAAAAGTGTCGCTTCTGCTATTTAAAGCTTTGTTATTGAGTTGATTTTTTTGAGCTTGACTATAGATTCCAATAAAAATTATGGTAAAAAGTAGAAGATAATTTTTCATAAAATGTAGAATGAGAATATAAAGTTACATAAAAGTAAATAAATTACCGATAATGAAACGAAAAGATACAAAAATATATCATTGTAATCCTAAAGTAGAATAATTAATTTTTATATATAAATTTATATACTTTTATATCGAGTATTATTAATGAATTGATTGTATTGCTATGAAACCATCTACTGAACTATTTCACTTGATTAAATCGCTTTCTAAATCTGAAAAAAGGTATTTTAAATTATCTTCAGCATTACAGTCGGGCGATAAAAATTACTTAAAACTTTTTGAAGCTATTGAATTACAAGATGAGTACGATGAAAGTGCAATAAAAAATAAATTTAAAAAAGAAACTTTTATTCAACATTTACCTTCCGAAAAAAACCACTTATATCATCTTATCCTTAAAAGCCTAAGAGGTTTTTATGCCGATAAATCTGCTGCAGCAATGTTGCAAGAACAACTTCGTAATATTGAATTGCTATTTAACAAAGCATTATACAAAGAATGTACGAAACTAATCCGAAAAGCCAAGAAAATGGCTTATGATTACGAGAAATACTATTTTTTATTGGATTTAATTGATTGGGAAAAAATATTGGTGGAAGAGGAATATTTGCGTGGAAATTTCGATAAAGACCTGAATAAGTTGGTGGATGAAGAAAGTGATTGTTTAGAAAAATTAAGAAATTTAGCAGAGTACCAAATGTTATATTCTCAAATAAATTATGCCTTTAGGAAAGGAGGTTATGCTAGAAGCGATGAAGAACAAGCTATTGTTGATCGAATTTCTAACTATCATTTAATTATAGGTAAAAATACCGCTTTATCAACCAAAGCTGCAACAGCATGTTATTATATCAAGGGCTTATGTGCTACAACAACCAGGAATTTAGAGGACTCCTACACCAACTTTATGAAGGTAATTAAAATTATGGAGAATAATCCTATGATAATGAAGGAACTTCCTAAGCGTTATGTTAAAGCACTTAATAATGTAATGTTTGCTTATATGGATTATCACGATTGGGATAATTGTTTTGCAATGATAGAAAAAATGAAAGGATTAGAGAATCAATCGGGTTTTGAGAGTATGGATATTCAACTCAAATTATTTACGTTTCCTCATAATGGTGAGTTATTGGCTTGTTTAAGTAAAGGTGATTTTAATAAAGCAAAAGAAAGTGTAATACCATCTATTTTAGCAGGTATTGAAAAATATAAGGATAAAATTAATAATGAGGAAGAGATGCTGTTTTATTACAATATTTCAAGAGTTTATGTAGGATGTGGAGAATATAAGAACGCTTTAAAATATATTAATTTAGTGCTAAATTATAGTGAAACTGGATTACGCGAAGATGTTTATGCTTTTGCACGTTTAGTCAATTTAATTATCCACTACGAGTTAGGAAATTATGATTTACTAGACTATACCATAAAATCAACCAAAAGATTTGTGGCAAAAAGTCAAAAAAATTACCAATTCGAAGCTATTTTTCTTAGGGATTTTAAAAAACTAATTAAAATTAAAAATACCGACGAATTGCAACAACTTTATGTTGATTTTAGAAAGGAGTTATTAGAAGTTTTAAAAGACCCTTATGAAAAAGCTGCCAATGAATATTTCGATTTTATTTCTTGGTTAGAGAGTAAAATAGAAAATACCCCTTTTGAGGAAATTGTTAAAAGTAAACAAAAAGTAAAATAGCTAATCTCCAATTCTTAGTTACGTTGCTTCACAGCTTCATAAATAATAATAGCTGCAGCAACAGAAACATTTAAGGAAGCAATTTCTCCAACCATTGGTATTTTTGCTTTTTCATCGCACAATTTAAGGAGTTGGTTAGAAATCCCTTTTTCTTCTCCACCCATCACTATGGCTATTGGAGATTTATAATCAATAGCATAAATTGAATTTTCTGTTTTTTCGGTACACGCAATTATTTTTAAACCGCTTGCTTGCAAAAATAAAACAGCATCGGTAAGATTTTCTGCTTTACAAACAGGTATTCGATGTAAAGCTCCAGCTGAAGTTTTTATGGCATCTTCGTTTAATTGAGCGGATTCTCTTTTTGGTATCAAAATGGCATCAACTCCAGCACATTCAGCTGTTCTGCTAATTCCTCCAAAATTCCGAACATCAGTAATTTTATCCAACACTAAAATAAAAGGAACTTTACCTTGCTCGTACAAAGTAGGAATTATTGTTTCAATATTATGGAAATCTACAGGCGAAATAAAACCAATTACCCCTTGATGATTACCAGAAGTATATTTATTGAGTTTAAAAGCGGGAACATGAGAAAAAGGAATTTTTGCTTTTTTTATGGCATTTCGTAATTCAGTTAAACCACTTCCACTAATATCTCGTTGTATATACAACTTGTCAATTTCTTTACCTGCATTGATGGCTTCAATAACTGGTCGAACTCCAAATATAATGTTTTCTTTTTCCACGGTGCGAAGTTAAATAAATTGTAGAAGTAAGAAATGTTTAATAATGTATAGTTTGGGTTTTATTATTTAATTCTTTTTTAATTTGGATTCTCGTATTTTAATTTGTTTGTTAAGATAGTTTATTTTTTGTTTAACAGATACCTCTCTTTTAACAACTCCTCTTTGAAGATATAATGCTTGATTTTTATAAAAGATATACCATTTCCTATAACGTCTTTTAAGAAAGTGAAATCGTTTATATTCTAACTTAATTTCGCCTTTTAATTGTTTAATAATTTTCTTATTAGAACCTATGTAACTTTCTAATTCAGGCAATCGTTCTTGATTCATTTTAATAATAGAATCATAAACATTGATAATCGTTTGATAATTGTAAATTAAATCAGTTGAAGTTTTTAGGTAATCCTCGTCTTCATTCATATCCTGTATACTTGATTTTTTTAATCCTTCAAGATATTTGAGTTGCAGCAAATAATTATTAGAAAAATTTATGTTAAAAAAATTGATTACTGAATCAGATAATATAAATAAACTATCATAAGCACATATTAAACTATTGTTCAATTCTGTGTTTATAATATAATTTTCACCAATCATATTCTTTATGGAGTCTATCCAATGACGATTATATCCGTTATAAATAAAACGATATGGTTTAATGAATTTTGAGATTCCAATATTTATTTGATAGCCCTGGTTTAATTGATGGTGCAATAATTTTTTTTCTTCTTTTTGTTTAGGGTTAATCTCGTTTTGAAGTTCAGTTGTGTAATTAAAATAACCAAAACCAAGTACACGATGATTTTTTTTTGTTATAATCAAATGCCTGCAACGCCCCTTTCAAATACTTATCTTTATTAGGTAGTACTTGATAACGACTTATTTCGAAATTATAATTTATTTTAAGTTTTTCTTCATCACTCTTTAAGTATTCATTGGTGCTGTCTTTTTCGAATACTCTAATAGGAATTGGTGTTTCTAAAAGTTGCCAATAGGGTTGTAAAGGAAGATGTGTTTTTATAAATTCATTTGCAGGAGTGAACATGTAATCGTAAGTGAGCTTGTTCACAAATTCGTATTTAATATTGTAGGGAATATTAAACCACAAATAAAGTCTTTTTCTAAACTCTTGTTTCTTTTGTTTTAAATATCCTGTTGACCATGATAAATCTATTGGTCTCCATATACCATTTACTTTAACGACATTCCAAGCATGCTCCGCCCTTATTAAGCTATCATAAGGTTCGTAGTTCCAAGTTTTGGTATAACCAATAACTTCTTCTGAAGAAATACCAGATTCAAAACATAGCTCATTAAATAATTCTGAAAACCCACCACAAAGAGCTTTATGTTTTTTAAGTATTTTTTTA
>PFUQ01000107.1 GCA_002790175.1 Flavobacteriales bacterium CG_4_9_14_3_um_filter_32_8 | reverse complement strand
ATCAGTACCAACTACAGAAGAAGTCATTAGTGGTCCATCGATAATAGTTACAGGTGCAGTATTTGTGCATCCATTTCCATCAGTAACAGTAACGGTATATGTTCCAGGAGCTAATCCTGTAGCGGTTTGTGTGTTTTGAACAGGAATTGTATTCCAAGAATAGATATACCCTGGCGTTCCTCCTGCTCCTCCTGCTGTCGCTGTCCCATCATTCGCTCCAAAACAAGATGCATTTGTAAAACTTGTAATTGATGCTATAATTGGAGTAGGTTCATTGATTGTAACAGAAGCATTTCCTGTACAGCCTGAGCCATCTGTGATAACAACAGTATAAGTTCCAGCTCCAGCAATTAATGTATCATTCGTTTGTATAGGAATCGTGTTCCAAGAATAAGTATAAACAGGAGCCCCACCAGTTGGAAAAGCATAAGCTAGACCATCATTACTTCCATTGCAAAGTGCATTACTAATAAAAACAGCATTGGCAGTAATTCCAGCCGTTGAAGTTACAGTAACAGAAGCCGTTTGAGTACAACCATTAGCTTGATCGGTAACGACAACAGTATAGGTTCCAGCAGGAACATTAGCAGTGGCAGCAGTAGTTTGAACTGGAATGGTGTTCCAAGAATAAGTAAATGGACCAACACCACCTGAGACAATAGTCACATTAGTAGCACCATCTGGTAAGCCACAGTTGGCGGGAGTCATCGTTGGGTTTAGAACGATACCAGGAGGGTTTACTAAAGTTGAAATAACAGTGGTTTGACATCCATTAGCATCTGTAATAGTGCAAGTATAAGAACCAGCTGCTAAACCTGTAGCAGTTGGTGTATTTTGAATAGGAACAGTGTTCCATGAATAAGTATATCCAGGTGTTCCCCCAGCTCCGGTCGCTGTAGCTGTCCCATTGGAAAAGCCATTACAAATAGGATTTACATGAACTTCTGAAGCAGTTAGTACAGTTGGCTGGGTCACTACAACAGTAGTTTGCCCTGTACAACCAGTTGTTTGATCAGTAACTGTGCAGGTATAAGATCCTGCTGCTAAACCTGTAGCAGGGTTTGTTAGTTGTGCACTTGGACTCCAAGAATAAGAAAACGGACCAGGTCCTGGACTTATTGGTGTCGTTACTGTTGCCGTACCATTGCTGCCGCCAAAACAACCAACAGGAGTGGAAGTTGAAGTAGGCAAAGGCATAGGATAAACAGTAATATTTTGTGTAGTTGTTGCAAAACAGGGTCCACTAGTAACGGTATGAGTAACAACATAAGTGCCTGCTGCAGCATAAGTATGTGATGGGTTTTGAGCTGTAGATGTGCCTGCGTCGCCAAAATTCCAACTATAAACACCAACAGAACCAGTATTAGTAAAAACAAAACTATTACCTGTTAAACATTGGGTATTATCGTTGACGGTAAATCCTGCAGTAACAACAATTCCTGCAGCAACATTGACTGAGTTTGAAGCAACACAACCATTTCCATCAGTGATAGTTACCGTGTAGTTTCCTGGAGCTAATCCAGTAGCAGGATTGGTAGTTTGAACTGGAATAGTATTCCATGAATAAGTATAGGTAGGAGTCATGCCATTAGGTGTTGCTGTGGCTGTACCAGTATTATTTCCAAAACAAGTTTCTGGGGTTGATGCCATTGTTGGTGGAATTGATGCTCCAACTGAAACGATTACTTGATCTGTAATGACACAACCACAACCATCTGTAAATGAAACAGTATAGGTTGTAGTGGAAGCAGGAGATGCTACTGGATTAGCAATGTTTGTTGCACTTAAACCTATTGCAGGAGACCAAGAGTAGCTTCCACCAGCTCCACAGGCAGAAATACCTGTAGCTGCCAAAGTAGTATTAGCTCCTGTACATATTGACACATCAGTACCTGCATTTACAGTACTAACATTAACATTAACACTTGCAGTTGTAAAACAAGAAGGATCTGATATAGAATATGCAGTTGCAGTATAAGTAGTTGAACCTGTTATCCCACAAGCAGTTGGGTTTTGAATATTTGGGTTAGATAAACCTGCAGTAGGTGTCCAAGAGTATCCATAATTATAAACAGCACCGCACGATCCTGTTCCTGCATTTCCTCCTGTTGGCACAGTACCTCCCATTCCATCTGTAAAAATAATATTCCCATTAGAATCATATATCGTATATTGATTTTCGGATTGCCAACTACCTCCAACATAAGTAACAGTTATCGCAGCTCCATTACAAACTGAAAAATTATAAGTTACAGGACCATATCCAGATGAAACGGTAAAAGCAGGTGCAACAGCAACACCACCAACATAAACAGTTATTTGACCACCATTCCAGCTATCACCAAAAGTATCATAGAGTTCAACACTATAGGTGCAACATGGTGGAGGTAAATTTGCTAAAACAGCATCTAGTTGTGTACAACCTCCTGGGCAAACAACAGTTGGAGTAGCGGAAGCTGTTAAATTAAAAGGGAACTCTACAAAAACTGTCATTTGATCAGTGTTAGGACATGTTCCTGTTAGATTACCTGTAAGAGTATAAGTTGTTGTGGTAGTGGGAGATGCAACTGGATTTGGGCAATTTGTACAACTTAATCCAGTTGATGGTGACCAATTATATGTAGAGGCACCTGTAGCATTTAACTGAGCTGTTTGAGACCCACAAATATAAACATCAGGACCAGCAAACACACCAGTATTAATTTGAAAGTTGACTGAAAAACTATTTGTTCCAGTAATGGGACAAGCATCATCTTCTACAACAAAGGTTACCACATTTCCTGTAAATCCTGGTTGAGCTGTCCAGCAAAATGTGCCAGTTGCTGGATTTGTTCCTGTTTGTGTAAAGGTGGCCCCAGGCATTATGGTTGTTCCATTGGTAGTTATGGTTAAACTATTTGCAGCGTTTGGGTCAGTAAAAGTCACATCAAAACAAATATTATCACCATAACACATTTCTATGCTTGCGGGACCTGTTTGAGTTCCTCCAGAGCCAGAAAAATTTGTAATAGTACCTCCTGCAGGTTGATTGGGAGGGGTATTTGTGCAATTAATTATTTCAAATTGAAAATCGTGAATAATAGAAGATATTAAGTTCCCCGAAGCATCATAAGATTGTATTAAAACCGCAACCACAAAATTTCCAATAGTAGCTTGATTAAAAGACATACAACCTGTAAATGGATTTAACACAAAACCATTCATTGGTGAATTAATCGTATAAGGAGCATTATAAGCTATTGGCACTCCTCCAGATCCTAATGGAGATGTCATTTGAAAATAAGTACTATCAGCATCTGGATCAGCAGTAGTGATACAATAAGTATTATTTTGACCTGCACACATATATGGAATTGGTTGTGATGTAACACTGGGTCCACTATTACAAGGGGCTGTTAGAGTGTTCATTACACTTTGAACATGCATATCGTTTCCAGCACCACCAGCAGTATTGGAGTTCGCATCTCTACAACATAAATCATAATCTATTGTCCAACTGTCACAATTAGCAGGAAAAGTAACTGTTTGTGTGTAGGTGTACATTAATACTCCTGGGACTGTACCTCCTGCACATGCACTCAATACAGAGCCACAGGTTTGGCTAACATCTACTGCAACTCCTACTTGTGTCATTGATCCCATTGTAGGATTTGTTAATCCACAACTATTAGTGAAGACAAAACCAGAAGCAGTTGAACCTAAAGTACTTGGACAACTAACAAACTCCGTAAAAGTGAATGTGTAAGTTAATGGATTTGCTGGATTGCATGACCAAGTTAAATTTGCTCCTGGTATATGTGAAGCTTTAATTATGTTCACGCTTCCTATAAAAAGAAGTAAACTAAGTAAAAATGGCGTTAATTTTTTCATTTATTAATTATTTATTATTTGATAAATTTTTATTCACTAAAATAATTAATAGATTGACTCCTACCAAAAGTCAATCTATTAACAATTATTGATATAAGTCATGTTTTACTTCATAATTTTAATTTGTCCATTAAAACGATGAGGGGTTCCTAGTGCATCATAAGTTATCACTTGCCAAAAATAAAGGCCATCTTCTAATAACGAACCTGTATTATTTAGTTTGCCATTCCAAGGTTCATTTTTATCGGTTGTTTTATAAATAAGTTTATTTGCTTTATCCATTATGGACATTTCAAACTGAACTTCCCATCCTAATAAAGCTTTTGGAATAAAGGTTTCGTTATTTCCATCCCCATCTGGCGAGAATGTATTAGGAGCTAAAAGACTAAAATCTTGAGTGCTAGTTACATTTTTAGAGACGGAAGCATAACATCCATAGTTATTTTTTACAGTCAAAACAACTTGAAAATCACCTTGCTTCATATATATCGTTTTTGGATTTTGAGAAATTGATTTATCTCCATTTCCTAAATTCCAAGAGTAAGAGTTAGTATTATCAGTAAATTTACTGCTAAATTCTGTATAAGGATATTTTAACTTATTGTCATCGTGATTTACTGATGTTTCTGTGTAATTGAATTCTGCATTAGGTTGTGGAAAAATTACAACGGAATTCTTTTCAGTATTTTTAATTTCACTACCTGTTTTTCTGTTGATTAAGGTTAAGGTAACATCATAATTACCACTTTCGTTATAAACGTGTGAAGGATTGGCTTTAGTAGAAGTTGTTCCATCACCAAAATTCCAAGAGTAAGAAACAGGAACATTTTTACTGATTGCCTCAAAGCTTACTTTTTCCCCTAGACATACTTTGTTGTTAAACACAATAAAATCAGCATTTAGAATAACATTATTTTCGTTATTTTCAACAATAGTAGGGTTGGTTTTTTCTTCAACATTATTTTTGTTATCAATACTATTTTTGTTACTATTATTTTCTTGTTGTAGTATTTCTGGTTCAATTAATTGATTAGATTTTTCTTCATCAACAATAGGATTCGAAACATTATTATTTTGAGTAGTGCTGGTTTTGTTATTTAAAGTTTTGTTGTTTTTAAGTACACTTTCTTCCTTATTATTATCATTAACAACTACTTGGTTATTAATAGAAGTAGTACTGATGTTGGTATAAATAAAATACCCAGCAACAGACAATATGGCTATTGCTCCAATTGCACTAAAAATGTTCTTGGTAATTTTTGCACTTCTAATAGCATTCAATTTTCCTTCCATTTCTGCCCAATGAGCATCGTTGTAAGGAACCTCAAATTGTTCTACTTTTTGTTTTATTATTTCGTCAAATTTATTCATGTTTCAACGGTGTCTCTTTTTTTGTTAAAATCTTTTTTAAATTTTGTTTTGCTTTCGCAAGGTTCGATTTAGAGGTTCCTTCACTGATATTTAATCGTATTGCTATTTCTTTATGTTGTAAACCTTCAATAACATTTAAGTTAAAAACGGCTTGATAAGCAGGGCTTAAAGACTGTATGGCATCCATAATATCTTTTTCACCAAACTGACTATAAATCGTTTCAGAACTTTCTACATTGTTATTATCAAGAATATAATCATCATTTATATGAAAAATATTTTTTTCCTTTCGATAATGATCAATGGCAGTATTTACCATTATTCTTCTAATCCAACCTTCCAAAGAACCATTAAAATTGTACTTATTAATATTACAGTACACTTTCACAAAACCATCTTGTAATACATCTCTTGCATCTTCAGTATTGTTCGTGTATCGGTAACAAACCCCCATCATTTTACTGTAAAATAATTTATACAGTTCCTGCTGAGCCTTTCGATCACCTTTAACACATTTTTTTACAATGTCATCTAAAATATGCTGATCTTTAGGATCCATGTATTTAAATCAAAGACGTGAGTTTATAATTTTGGTTGCCTTGTAGCGACAACTTATTAAAGTGAAAGTAATTATTTCTTTTAATAAAAACAATTTCTTACAATATGTCCACAATAGGCAGAAGCCTTATGTTGTTAGTTTAACTAATTTACAAAGGGCTAAAACTTTCTTATTTATTGTTATTTTTGAATTACTTTTGTTCACCTCCGCATAAGGAGTATATATTAAGAAATGAAAATATTCGCTTCGTTTAAAAATAATATCATTTTATACCTTTTCCTTGTTTTAGTTTTTCTTGCTGCCTGTGGAAACAATGTTATTAAAGAAGAAAATAGCACCAAAAAAATTATTAAAGAATATTATATTACCTGTGATACCAATGATTTTTCAAGTCTATACACTAATTATCAAGAGAATAAATACATTCCTATTAAAATAACCCTTAATGGTGAAAGTAGAACTGCTCGAATGAGGGTTAGAGGAGATACATCTAGAAAAGAATCAAAAAAATCGTTAAAAATTAAACTTGATTCTTTGCTATTTAATAATGTTCCTAAAACATTAAATTTTAATGCTGAATATTCTGATAATACTTATGTCAGACAATATTTGTCCAGTAAGTTAATGCAATTATCTGGTCAAATTTGTTACGAATCGGAGCATGTAAAAATTTTTATTAATGGGAAATTTCATGGTCTTTTTTTACAAGTTGAAAACATGGATACTGATTTTCTAAAAAGAAATAATTTATCAAAAAAAGGAAATTTATATAAAGCCACCAGAGATGGAGCATGCTTAAGTATATTTGACGAATTTGACTCAAAATGGGAGAAGAAAACAAATAAAAAAAGCGATCATAATGATCTAACTCAATTAATTGACGATATTAACAATGTGCCAGATAGTGGATACCAAGATTTTATTAGAAAAACATTTGAATATGATGAATTGGTAAATTTATTAGCACTCAACATGATATTGTCTAACAGCAGCACTTATTATCACAACTATTACTTGTATCACGATTTATACACGACTGGAAAATGGAAGGTATTACCTTGGGACATGGATAAAACACTTTCTTACTATAATTGGATGCCTTACACTTATCATAGAACTTCTAGCGAATGGGAATCTAACAATCCTCTTGTAGAAAGGGCAATACTTTGTAAACCCATCTTTTATGACATTAAAAAAAGAATTGACGCACTGTATCAAACTCATTTAAACAATACCTATGTAACTCCATTAATTGATAGTTTAACTAACATTTTGTCGAAGATTATACCTCTTGATAGTAGCGATAAAATAGGTGCTGCTGAAGAATGGAAAAACAATATTAGTTTAGAAAAAAATTACTTTAACAACCATTATCAATTATTACAACAACAATTCACGAATCAACCTCTAAGTTTTAAAGTTTTTCGATTTCATCAAATACAAACTGATGTAGTAACTTTTAAATGGCAAAAATCAGAACACCCTGCTAATAAAAAAATAACTTATGTGCTTTCTTATGGTTCAGATTTTTTATTGTTAGATAGCACCAAAACAACTTATATTACCAACATTACCGATACCTTTTATAGGTTAAATAAATTATTGCCCGAAGGAACCTATTATTGGAAAATAACAGCTTTTGATGGTACTTATTATACAGATGGATTTAACACTAAAAATCTGATGGAAATAAAAAGAGGAACCAGACTTCCAGAAACTATTTCTAAAAATATGGTACTTCATAAGGCAAATTCCCCATACATCATTAAACAAAATACCACCATAAAAGCAGGAGTGAATATTACGATTGAAAGTGGGGTTGAATTCCATATCAAACAAGGTGCAAATATTGATTGTTATGGCAATATGATTTGTAACGGAACAGCAAAAAATACAATAAAATTTATGCCAGATAATACTGCTAATTATTGGGGTTATCTATTTTTTCATGAATCAACAAAAATAGCCCATTTGAAAAATGTTATCATAAAAGAAGGTACGATAAATTGCACAGGTGAAAATTTAACAATAGATAGTTGTTCTGTTCTTATCGACAAAAAACCTATGGGAGTATTATCTGATAGACTTGTAGTGCTTTATACCAACAAAGGAATTGTAACTATTAAAAACAGCCATTTTAAGAGTAATAACTTTGGAGAAGGAATGGTTCTTTTTTTCTCAGACCTAATTACTGAAAATTGTTTTTTTGAAAATATGCCCGATGCTATTGAATACATTCAAGTAAATAAAGGTGTTATTAGAAATAATTTGGTGATGGGTTCTGGTGATGATGCGATTGATTTAAATGCTTGTAGTAATATTTTGATTGAAAATAATATATTACTTTATAGTAAAGATAAAGGAATTTCAATTGGTACTGAGCAATATGGGGCAAGTATTAATAACATCCAAATTAAAAATAATTTAATCGTTGGAAATGGAATGGCAATAGGAATAAAAGACAGTTCGGTAGCTTACATCAGTAATAACACACTGTTTAAAAATCGTTACGGAATACATGCTTATAAAAAAAGAGAGGATTACAAAATAGGTGGAACTGCTTTTATTAAAAACACCATCTTTGAAAAAAATGAAGAAACCCACTTTTATACAGATGAGTGGTCATCCATTAAAATAGACCATTCCATCTCAAACAACAAACTATTTGACGGCAAAGATAATATTCAAGGCGACCCTAAATTTGTTGACGCAAGTGGATATAATTTTCATTTATTAGCCAACTCTCCCTGCATTGGAAAAGGAGACGATAAGAGCAACATTGGTGCTTTTAGCTCCAACACAACTACCATTAGTCTATCTAAAATACATATAAAAGGTAACCTGAAAAAAAATGACGGTGACTGGATAGAAATCATCAACAATTATAATATTTCGGTTGATTTATCTTTATACAAAATTGTTGTTATTAATGCTGATAAGAAAAAAGAATTTGTTTTCCCTATTGGGACAAAATTAGAGCGATTAAGTAAATTATATATTGCCAATAATTTTTATTCTTTTATTAAAAACTATGGAACAACTACCACTGTAGTTGGAGCATTGCCCAAATTAACTACCAACAAAACAATCATTCAATTACTGAATCAAAACGGATATGTGCTTGATTCTTACGGTTACACAACAATCCCTCAAAAAAATGAAAGTATTACCTTCGTTTCTAATGGATTGAATGATAAAATAAATAAATCCTGGAAAATAATAAATGAATAAATGGTTTTCCGAAAAAAGAAATATTTACTACTCTTTATCATTACCTTTTTATCCGCAAGTGTTTATATCTTGTTTTTTTATACGCATTGGGGAGTTAAAATTAATGAAGAACAAATTTGGAAATTGAATATTCAATCTGGTGAATTAGTTACTATTAAAAATATTCGTTGGATTGAATCTAAAAGTCAACAAAAAATAGCTTTTCCAAAACAAGAAAAGCCATTCAACTTAATTTTTCAAACTAATTTTAATCTTAACAATTTTACAAAACTAACTGAAGGGATTGTTGAGTTTGAACATTTAAATACAGTTAAAATATTAATTAATAATATAGAATATACTACTTTACATCAAAATATTATTCTACCTTCAACAAATGTAAAGCATCCTGCCAAGTTGCCTGTTGAAGAATACTGGCGACCAAAACAAATATCCTTAAATAAAGATTTTTTACAACGCCATTTAAAAAATGGGAACAATACCATTACTTTAATTTTTTATGATGTTATTAATTTAGAAGCCATCGATTGCACCCAAAAAACACTCTTATTTTTAACAACTGGGCAAAATAATAAATTACACTATGATTTTCGTTTACGAAAACCTAAAGGCTCATTTAGCCAATCTAAATTACCAATTTTAAAAATAAATACCCATCATAAAACAATTCTGGATGAGCCAAAAATAAAAGCATCTCTAGCTATTATTAATAATACGGAGGAGGGTATTAATAACTTATCTGATTCTTCCATTCATTATAAAATTAAAATTGAAGTACGTGGAAGAACTTCTCAATCTTTTGCTAAAAAATCTTATGGTTTTACTATTTATGACAAAAAAAATCATCAAAAAGCAGTTAAATTATTAGGTTTACCTGCATCAAAAAAATGGGTACTTTATGGTCCTTTTGCTGATAAATCATTAATAAGAAATGCCTTAACTTTTTCTATTTATTCGCAAATGGGAAACTATGCTCCACGTTTTAAATTTATAGATTTAGTTATCAATAATAATTACCAAGGTATCTACTTACTCATCGAAAAAATACAAATAAGTCCAAATCACATCAACATTCCGCTATTAAAAGTTGACCAAAAAGATACTACACAATTTGAAGGCGGTTACCTATTAGATATTGATCGTTATTCGAGTAGAACCAACTATCCACCACGAAAAGATTCAATAGATGGCTCTGCTCAGCCCGTTGCGTTTTCCATTTATAATCCAAAAAAGAAAAAAATTAATGCTTTAATTGAAGAAAGAGTAAAATTTCAATTTGATGTTTTTGAACGGCACATTTATGAGAAAGACAGCATGTACAAGTATATAGATATCAATTCTTTTGTAGATTATTTAATTATTACTGAATTTACTAAAAATATAGACGGCTACCGATTAAGTACTTTTATGTACAATAAAGACATCAACAGTGACATTCCAAAATTTTATAATGGTCCCATTTGGGATTATAATTTTTCTTTCGGTTTAGCTGATTACCATGAAGGATATAACCCAGAAGGATATGTCTATAATGAAGATAAATATGTTCCTTTTTGGTGGAAAATTTTATTGAGTGATAAGACTTTTTCAACTCATTTAAAAAAGCGGTATCAAGAGTTGAGAAAAACAACCTTATCCGAGCCAACCATTTTTAAAACAATAGATTCTTTATCTACTATTTTTGAGGATTCTAAGGCTATTAATTTTAAAAAGTGGTCGGTGCTGGAGGCAACAGAATTGTGGCCAAATTATTATTTGGGGAAAACCCATGAAGATGAAATTAATTACTTAAAGTCTTGGATAACCAAACGATTAGCGTTTTTGGACAAAGATATTTTGGGTAAAAAAGGAAATAATGCTTATCAAGAAAATTAAAGTTCATTTTTAACTCTTTAACTTTGTAAAATAAATAAAACACTATGTTTACATTTCAATTATTGGAAGCAGCACTCATTTAATGAAAAAAGTATTAGGCATATCAGCATTTTATCACGATTCAGCGGCAGCACTTGTTGTTGATGGAAAAATTATTGCAGCTGCACAAGAAGAACGTTTTACAAGAAATAAACACACCCCTGATTTTCCAACTAACGCTATAAAATATTGTTTGGAAGAAGCTGGTTTAGAAATAGATGAACTAGATGCTGTTGTTTTTTATGATAAGCCTCTTTTAAAATTTGAACGATTACTCGAAACCTATTATGCTTTTGCCCCTAAAGGATTGGCTTCGTTTTTAAAGGCAATACCAGTTTGGTTAAATGAAAAATTGTTTTTAAAAAAACTAATTTACGACGGACTAAAGGAAGTAGGTGATTATGACAAAAAGAAAGTAACCATACTATTTCCAGAACATCACTTATCTCATGCTGCAAGTGCTTATTTCCCTTCAAAATTCAATCACTCAGCCATCATTACCATCGACGGAGTTGGTGAATGGTGTACAGCATCTATTGGTTTAGGAGAGGGTAATCAAATCAAAATAATTAAAGAATTAAATTTTCCTCATTCCGTTGGGTTATTGTATAGTGCTTTTACGTATTATCTTGGCTTTACGGTAAATTCGGGCGAATACAAATTAATGGGATTAGCTCCTTATGGAAATCCAAAAAGCGAGGAAACAGCGAAGTTTGTTGAATTAATAAAAAAATATTTAGTTGATATTAAAGCTGATGGTTCTATATGGTTAAACCAAGATTATTTTAACTATGCAACAGGTTTAAGAATGCCCAAGGATGATAAATGGAAGGCTATTTTCGGTTTTCCAAGAAGAGAACCTGAAGCAGATTTAGAGCAAAAGCATTGCAATTTAGCTTTAGCTATTCAACAAGTAACTGAAGAAATAGTAATTAAATTAGCAAAAGAGGCTAAAGCCATTACTGGATCTGATAATTTATGTATGGCTGGTGGTGTTGCGTTAAATTGTGTTGCTAACGGCAAGCTATTACAAGAAAATATCTTTAAAAATATTTATATTCAACCCGCAGCAGGAGATGCTGGAGGTGCATTAGGTGCTGCTCTAGCGGTAAGTTTTATGTATTTCGAAGAAGAACGAATATTACCCGAAAAATTCGACCTAATGCAAGGTTCTTATTTAGGTCCTGTTTTTTCTGACAAAGAAATTAACTCCATGAATAAACGAGTTAAAGCCAATTTTAAATGCTACGACAACTTTAATGAATTAACTACTCATGTTGCTGAAAAAATAGCCGAAGGTGCTGTTGTTGGTTGGTTTCAAGGAAGAATGGAATTTGGTCCAAGAGCACTTGGAAACCGAAGTATTTTAGGTGATGCTAGAAACCCTGAAATGCAGAAAAAACTTAACCTAAAAATTAAATACCGTGAAGGATTTAGGCCTTTTGCTCCTTCTGTTTTAGCCGAAGATGTGAGTGAATATTTTGATTTAGATACTGATTCTCCTTACATGTTGATGGTTTCTCCTGTAAAAGAAAGCCGAAGAAAAAAACTCCCCGATAATTTTTACGCTTTAGATTTGTGGGACAGGTTATACCTACAACGAAGCGACTTACAATCCATTACACACTTGGATTTTTCAGCTCGAATTCAAACGGTTCACAAAGAAACCAATCCTAGATATTGGGAGTTAATCAATGCATTTAAACAAAAAACAGGTTATAGCCTTGTGGTAAATACCAGCTTTAACGTAAGGGGAGAACCTATAGTAAACACACCTTATGATGCATTTCGTTGTTTTATGAGTACAGAAATGGATTACTTGGTTATCAATAACTTTGTGTACGCTAAAACAGAACAACTAGACCATGAGAATAGAGAAAAGTGGAGGATTAAATTTAAAATGGATTAATATTATTATAAAAAATGAACCAGTTTCTTCAAAAAAATAAAATAAGCTTAGTTTTCTTTGTTATTGGTGTTATTCTACAAGCAACATACCTATACCATTATTTTAAAACCGATTGGGCTATAACCCCAACTTTAACCTATTTTAATTTAATTTCATTATTGCTTTTATCACTCGCTTTCTTTCTGTTTTCTGTAAAAAACAAAATATATATTATTTCAAATTTAGTTTTATTAGTGTTTTTAGTTTTAACCGTAGAAATTGTTTGTTTTGTGCTACTCGATTCTCCAGAAAAATATAAAAAAGATTTTAGTCTACCTTTTGTGCCAATAGATCATGTTGCTAATAATATTGGAACAGTTCCTTATGCTGATAGTGTTTATCATTCGGTTTTGATAAAAGACAATAAAACGGTTTATGATGTAAATTATACCATTGACAATAACTGGAAAAGAGTTACGCCAGATTTTGATTCTACCCGAAGTAAATATGCCTTGTTTTTTGGTTGTTCTATTGCTTTTGGCGAAGGTTTAGACGACAGCCTAACATTTCCTTGCCATTTTCAAAACCTAACCAGCGAATACAACTCATATAATTTTGCTTATCCAGGATATGGTGCCAATCAAATGTTGGCTCGAATGGAGTTCCAAAATTTAACCGAACAAGTTAAAGAAAAAGATGGTATAGGTTTTTATTTGTTTTTTATGGGACATGTGTCTCGTGTTATTGGCTCCATGGACACCTATGTTGGCTGGACTTCTGGCTCACCTTATTATTACATGAAAGATGGAAAATTGTTTCGTGATAGAATGTTTAAGAATGGGCGCTATTGGGTTTCTAAATTTTATGAATTGGTTTACCAAACCAGCATTATCAATTATTTTAAAATCAATTTTCCAAACAAACTTCAACCAAAACACTATGAATTAACTGTTGAAGTAATTCAAGCATCCAAAGAAAAATATATTGAGCAATTTGGAAACAATAATTTTTATGTGATTTTATACCCATCATATAAAATTGTTCCCAAAGAAGATTATGAGTTATTTAAACAACTTCTAGCTAAAAAAGAAATTAAGTATGTTGACTTGGATAACTTTATTGAGTATGATGAAAACCATACTTTGGGTGGAGATCCTCACCCCAATGGAAATACCAATAAAATATTGGTAGAAGAATTAATTAAACGATTAAATAAATAAAACATTATGGAATTTCTTAAAGACCTTTGGTTGTTTCTTAAAGAACGAAAAAAAATTTGGTTAGCACCGGTAATCCTTATCCTTCTTATTTTAGGATTGTTAATTATGTTTGGTGGCAGTAGTGCTGTTGCCCCATTTATTTATACCTTATTTTAAGCCATGCAAAAAATTAAATCAAACCCTATAAAAACTATGCTAACCATTAGTGTTGGGTTTTTAGTTGTTTTCATTATTACTAAATTAAACTGGGCTTTATTGGTTGCTTTAGTTGTTGGCTTAATTGGATTATTCTCTACTTTTTTAAGTAAACAGATAGAATTTTTATGGCTTAAACTAGCTTGGTTTCTTGGCTTAATTGTACCCAATATTTTGCTTTCAGCAATTTTCTATTTGTTCTTATTTCCGATAGCTGTGTTGTCAAAAATATTCGGGAAAAACGATTCGTTTAAGCTAAAAAACAATAGCGACTCTGTATTTATCACCTCAAATAAAGTGTTTGATAAAAATTCTTTCGAAAAACCTTGGTAGTTAGTTTATAAATAAGGTTATAATAATAAAAACTATTTTATGTTATTGATAATTTCATTTAATCGTTGAATTTCATCTTCTTTTAATCTGATTATTCTATCGTAAATCTCTTGCACTTTATTAATATTATTAAAAATGAAAGTGTTGTTTTCATCAACATTACCAAATTGAGTTCAATTAGTAAAGACCATCTTCTCATCAAAGCTCATGAGCGTTTTTATATCTGCATCCATGGTATTCCAAATATCCAGTATTTTATTGATGAAAAGATTAATCTCTCCTCTCTCAATTGCACTTTAAACTTGTTTAAAAAAATTAGAATAATCTCCCCCTAGCAATTATTTTCAATACTCTTTTTCTCCCTTTAATGCTCTATCATAATCGGGCGATTTTATCATATTTTTATAATCTGGAGGCCATCCTGTTGTGATAAAATTATTCCAAAAAGCTTCTTTCGTCATACTATCGTAATGTAAAGAAGATTTCATTTGGAGGGTTTGAAATAAATTTAACGACACGGCTATAAAAACAACAAACAGCGAAACACTTCTCAAATAGGAAGTCATCTTGTCAAAATATGCAAAAAATGCAGCCAACGGAATAGCCATAAGTGAGTATGATTCTATCATTGGCCTGCTACCATATCCTCCGCCATACCACCAACACCACCAACTATAGATAATATAGATATTTAAAATTAAAAAGACAGCTATTGGTAAAACCCATTTTTTATGTTCTTTTATCAAGAAGAAAACTCCCAAAATGGCAAAAATCATAATTGGCGTATAAACCAACCACCCTTTTCTATAGCTAAATAATCCATTAAAAATTTGTGGATTATTAAAGAAAAAACCTTCTTTCTGGTATGAGAAATAAAGCCAATTGTTGGTTAAATACTTCCAAAAGATGAATTGCGGAATCCAAATCATTATAGAAAGTATTACTATCAATAAAACATGGTTTTTGTATTTCCAAAACAATTTAGTTTTTTCTTTTAAGCTATCAAAAGAAGTTACATCATATAAAACAAATACTAGAGCCAAGATTACATTAGTTGGTCTAATTATCGAAATTAACCCAATCAACAATCCCAACACTGCTGTTGTTTTTATATTTTGTCTTTTGTGCCACTTTATGGTGTGCCAAATAAATGCTGAAAACAAAAAGAAGCTGTAAGTATGCGTCATTGCAGAATCTTGTACAACATAATGAAATAAATTGGTAGCTAAAGCAATGCTAATCAATGTAAAGCCAACAACGGTGTCATTAAAAAGAAGAAGAAGCGTTTTTCTTAAATACAGCATACCCATTACTGCGTAAAACCAAGAACTAAAACAGATTAACACAAAATAGGGTGTAGAATAACCATAAGTTGTATAGCCTAGTATATAAGCAAATAAATGCCCTATTAAAAAAAATGGTAGATATAATATGGATAAACCATAAGTATATTTTGGTGCTCTGTTTCCTTGTTTATCTTTATCATTTACCCAAATAGTACCATTAAAATCTTTAGGTGGACTATCAATAAAATCAAAAGACAAATCATTAAATATTAACGCAGCTGGTAAATATTCGTAATAAATTATTGAATCATTGGTTATTACATTATCGGTTTTCCAGTTCTCATTATGCACAATAGCATAGCCCCAAGTAAAACAAATAATAAAATAAACATATATTGAAAGAGCATTTTTAAACTTATCTTTTAGGAGGCACTTGTATATCAAAAAGATAATGATTAAAAAGGCAATTAGTTGTAAAAAAAATCTTAAAAAATTAATATCACCTAAGTGGATTACAGACTTTGATGTAATGGGTATAGGTATAAATTTAAATAAAAATAAATCTCCTTCCACAGCCACTCTTAATTTGAATTCATCATCAACTGAAAAGGGTTTTCCAGAAACAGAATTCAAACTATAATATTCTTTATAGGGCTTTAAAATAAACGATTCTGTATAAGAAGGTTCTGATGCAAAAGCAACAAGTGTTGAATCATTGTTATTAAAACTAATATAAAACCCATCTTTAGTTTTTATGTTTACGACTCCGTTTTCTTTTCTTTCAATAATAAAAGTTTCCCATTCATTTGGGTTTTCTCCAACTATTTTAATATTATTATTTTCATTTCTTCTTTCAGAAAGAAATTTACCTTCTACACTTTTTAAACAAACTTGCTCACCATTATATTTCTCTAAACCACTTATATTGCCACATGAAGAAAGGATTAATAAACATAATGTAGTAATTAAAAAAAGTTGATTAGTTGCTTTCATTAATATCTTCATCTTCTGTTAATTTAAAAATCTCTATTCCTTCAAAACTACCCACCTTATTAATTAAAAATGAATGGAGAAATTCTTTTGATAGTAACTCTGGATTAGAAATAAATAAATATTTTGCTCCCTTATCAATTAGATTTTCGATGTCTTCTTTTTTATTATAATTTGAAAAATTTGTCCACCCTTTTTGTCCAACTAAATAGAGTGAAGTATTAAATGAAAAATCTGGTAAAGAAATGATTTTATCGTTCTCTTTAATGCCAATCTCTCTTATATACGGTCTCATTCTTTCAAAACGATACCAATTACTTTGCACGTCCCAATTT
>PFUQ01000198.1 GCA_002790175.1 Flavobacteriales bacterium CG_4_9_14_3_um_filter_32_8 | reverse complement strand
ATTGTTACAAATACAACATTATGGTATTTTTCCTTTTATTAACTCAAACTAACCGTTCATTAAAAATTTTTCAGGAGTTTTTAAAATAATCTTCCACTTTTTTCTCTAAAAGCTGATTGTATTTTTCCAATAATTCCATATATTTTATCTTCCAACCATCTCCATAAAAAACAGCAGATTCATTTACCAGCTTATGGTCGTGTTGGGTGATGTCATACAAACTTAAAAAGTTAAAATCCAGCTCTTCGCTAATTTTATACAACAACAATGAGTCTATCGACTCTCGTTCAAAAATATCATAAACTACTGTTCTCGATTTGTTTATTTTTTTAGCAAAAACACTTACGCTAATACCTTTAGCCTTAACTACATCGTGTATTTTTTTGCCAATGTGTATCATTTTGTAAACAAAAGTCAAAAAAATAAAACAGTACGAAATTTTATAATAGTCTATAAAATATAACAAGTTGTATTATTTATTTGACAATTTAGTTTTTTTGATTTACTTTAGTAAAACAAAACAACCTCGCCTGAAATGGCGAGCAGGCGAGAAAAAACCCAAACCATCGTTAACATATTGGGATTTTTTATTACTTTTATAAAGCAAAAGCGTATGAAAACCTAAAGAAAAAAACAAATTACCCTTTTAAAATTAGATTTTACAAGGTAAAAATTAACTGAAAAATTAAACACCATGAGAAAAATACAACTGATACTAATTTTTTTGGTAATTGCATTAGGAAAAATGCAAGCACAATACACCATACCCGGTGCAACCCAGCAACCCGCTTGGGTGTTTCCTATCTGGTTCGAAAATGCTTTTGGAGAAAAAGATACAGTTTATATTGGATATGATGCAAATGCTAACCTTAGTGGTATTGGCTCTGATACGATTTTTGGCGAAAAACTAATTAAAATAGATACCTCTAAATTTAACATGGAGTTTTGTGGAAGTTTATTTCCAGATTCTGTGAATAAAACAATGGTTACATCTAACTAACCTAACTGTAAATTCTTGTGGAGATGGATCGTTTGAAATTTATGGAGCCTCAAATGCTTGGCTTCCCATAAAAATGAGTTGGGATGTCAATTTATTTCGCAGCGATTCCTTGCCATTTCCTGACCAGAGTCCAGCTCCACGTGCAGACGGACTGGTCTATTTTCAGGGTGATGCAAGCGATATCACTGGACCCTGCATGAGTCCAGGAGACCCTCTTTTGGTAACAGATACTATTTGGTCGGGAGGTGGGTTTGCAATATGCGTAAGAAAAGATAGTGTAGTTTTTACCCAACTCTCCAATCTTTACATTGTAGTTCGCCCATGGGAGGGGCGATATTTGAGTGTAGAAGAAAATCAAAAATCGAAATTCCAAGTACAAATATATCCTAATCCATTTAATTACTCAACTACAATTAATATAATAAATAATGAACAAAAAAAAATAAACTTCGAATTGAAAATTTATGATATACTCGGCAATCTGGTTTTGAAATCAGAAATCACCCAGCAGCAAACCAAAATCAACAGAGGCAATTTACTGGGGGGTATTTATTTTTATCATCTAATCAACAACAACGAACTAATTGAAAATGGCAAATTAATAATTCAATAACTTTAAAAAATAATCATTATGAAAACGAAAATTCTTAACAGCATCACTATACTGCTCATTTTAATGGGTATTAGTTTTTCAGGTAAAAGTCAGCAAATAAATTGCCCCACTTGTATTGATGATGCAAATGACGATTTGATGAAATGTAATGGTTTATATATAGTTACTATACAATCAGCAAATCAAAATAGCACCAAAAAACTCGTAGTGAGCAATTAAACAAATCATTAAATAAAAATATACTTACATTTATAATTCATTTCATGAAAAAACTAATTATCATACTACTTCCTTTTTTTATTACCACAATAAACTATGCCCAAACTTGGACAACCCAAATTACCCCTAACAACAGTTCCGAATCAGCTTTTAAACTGATAAAAACCATTGACGGTGGTTTTGTTACTGTTTTAGATGGTGTAGATGAGATAGATAACATTCCTCAAAATATCAGTTACAATAAAATAGCCGTTGTAAAATTAGATGTTAATGGCAATATAGTTTTTAATAAAAAGATCAATGTGCAGGATTCATCAGATGTTCGTATTAATGATTTTATTGAGTTGCCGACAGGAGAATTTTTACTTAGTGGAGGAATAATAGAAAAAACATATAATGGTCAAGCCAGTAGTATTTTAGTTAAAACTACAGCTATGGGAGATACTTTATGGATTGTTAGAAATTCGGGTAAAAGTGGAGCCTGTAATAGTGTTTATGGATGCCCAAATTTAATTGACTTCAGCAATAGATTTTGGACTGTTGATGCTCTCCTTTCTGGACCTTTTGATACCTTAAATTATTTTATTTACGAGTACGATTACAATGGTAATTTACTAAACATAAATTACCAAGATACAATGGTTAGTTATGGCTTTCCTCCTAAATTATTTAAAGACCTAAACGATACGGTATTGGTATTGGCTGACTGGAAAGTAGAAGGAATATTATATAAAAAAATGGATGCCTTATTGAATAAATTTAATCTATCACCTTCCCCTTTTATGAGTTTTAAAACAACTATCTCTGCCAATGGCAATATGGCTGACGGAGCCAACGATTTATTCATAGTTACTGGACAGATAGATTCGATATGGCATCATGCTGCTGCCGAATATGAGTTTAGTTGGGGGGTGGGTACATCTCAAGCCAACACCAACATTTGCAACACTTCCGATGGAGGATATGCCATCATAGGCGATACTTGGAATGCCATAGTCAATAATATTTATTTAATAAAAACCGATGCATTAGGCAACCAACAATTTGGTGAAATGTATTGGTCGGTCACTACCCATAACATAGATGTGGTACAAGCCAACGATTATGGCTATGTAATGATGAATGGAGGAGCCGGATTATGGATAGTAAAAACTGACCAAAATGGCACAATAGGAGTAGAAGAAAGTAAATTTTTTAAAAACGAAGTGGAGTTATACCCCAACCCAGCTAACGATAACATCACCCTAAAATTTAACCAACCGACTACTGCTCAAATCTATCTGTACAACCTTGCAGGGCAGCAAATCTTGGTCAATCAAACCCACCACACAAACACTCATAAAATACCTGTTTCAACATTGCCTAAGGGTTTATACATTATTAAAATAAAAACGGAGAAGAACATTTTTACTAACAAATTAGTTAAACAATAAAGAACCAAAAATTATGAAAAATTTAATCAACAAATTTTTGCCGAAGTGTATCATCACATTAACATTTTCGGTCATCAGCACCTTATCTTTTGCACAAGAAGAGTTTCGTTGCGAACTTTTACCATTGGGCTCTGCACTAAAATTTACAGGAGCAAGCCCCAACGGGGAAGTGTTTACCCCAAAAGGTAATTTAAAAGTATTGACCATTTTTGCAGGGTTCAATGATGATGCTTCTGGAGGATCATTTATTGAAGACCAACCATTGGAAAGTTGGGGAACTTCTCTTACTAGTATTACTGACCCGATACTCGCAATCCCAACACCATTAATGATAAATCCGGATAAATGGATGTATGATGATATCAATGAGTTTGGTAACGGTGAGTATAATTTATCAGAGTATTATTACGAAATGTCGGGTGGTTTATTTAAAATGTATGGTGATATTTTAAAAGACCCAGTAACTAGTCAATATGTAAGAATAGATATAGACCCTACAGGAGCAACTGATTGGACAATGTGCAATCTAAAAGTGATAACAAAAATGCAGCAGTTATACCCACTTTTTGATTGGAGTTTTTATGATAATAGAACCAATTGGCCTAATTTTTTATCAGACAACAGTGTATCATTACCAGACAGTAAACCCGATTACGTGATAATTATTTATAGATACTCTGCTGGTTGGGGTAGTCAACCACTTAGTGGAATGAATAATTGGGTACCTTCGACA
>PFUQ01000182.1 GCA_002790175.1 Flavobacteriales bacterium CG_4_9_14_3_um_filter_32_8 | reverse complement strand
CCTTTTGTTTTTCCAGTAGTAACAACTACTTATTTTGTTACAGGAACCGATGTTAATGGATGTGTAAATACTGATAGTGTTATCATTACTGTGAATACACTTCCGGTGATAACAACTAGTAATGATACTGCTATTTGTCTTGGAGATTGTGCTCAATTAATTGCTACTGGAGGCACAACATATGCGTGGACTCCAGGAAGTAGCTTGTCTGATTCATCTATTTTTAACCCAATTGCCTGTCCAATTAATTCAACAAATTATATTGTTACCGTAACTGATAATAATAATTGTTTTGATACCGCTAGTGTTTTTATCTCCATAAATCCTTTGCCAGTTATCAATGCAGGACCTGATGTTTGGCTTTGCTCTGGCGATTCGATTCAACTCAATGCAACAGGAGGAATTAGCTATTTGTGGACTCCGGCAAATGGATTAACTGATACGACAATCGCAAATCCAATGGCATTCCCTCTTGATACTACAAACTATATTGTTACTGGTTTTGGAGCTAATTTATGTTCTAGCACTGATACCGTCCAAGTTATTGTAAATGATGAAGTGCCTATTGAACCTGGAGCTGACACTACAATTTGTTTAGGAGATACTGTTATGTTAGGAGGAATGCCAACTTCTCCTAATGGAACATCCTATTCATGGTTTCCAAATGGAGGAACATTAAGTAATGATACCATAGCTAATCCTCTAGCATTTCCAACAGTTACAACAACTTATTATGTTGTTGCAACCAATGACACATGTACTGCTATTGATTCTGTCACCATTACTGTCAATCAACTTCCAATCATAAATGCTGGGGCTGATGTCTCTATTTGTTTTGGTGACTCTACCCAGCTAAATGCAAGTGGAGGTATTAATTATTTATGGCAACCAGAAGGTTTCTTGAATGATTCAACCATTAATAATCCAATCGCTTTTCCATCCAATACTACCGAATTTATAGTGTTTGGGATTGACGTGAACGGTTGCTCTGCATCCGATTCTGTAATTGTTACTGTTAATTCCTTACCAATAATTTTTGCAGGATTAGCAACAAGTGTTTGTTCTGGCGATTCCATACAACTCAATGCAACTGGAGGTATTTCTTATGTTTGGATTCCTTCAACTGGATTATCAAATGATACCATTGCAAATCCTTTAGCAAGTCCTCTAGGAACGACTACTTACGTCGTAATCGGAACAGATGTAAACGGATGTTCCAACTCAGATAGTGTGGAAGTAACAGTAAATCAATTAATAATTCCAGCTTTATCTGACACTATTATTTGTATAGGAGATGCTCTACAACTTACTGTTAATGGACCAACTGGAGCAACTTATTCGTGGTCGCCTAGTACAGATTTATCTAGCACATCCATCTATAATCCAATTACAACAACCCAAGTTACAATTACTTATACAGTTATTGTTCAAGACACAAATGGCTGTTTGGACACTGCTTCTATTTTGGTAACCGCAGAATCAAAACCAGAAGCAGATTTTAGTTTTGTTATTTCTCCTTCTTGCACTGGTATTTTAGCTGAATTTACTAATTTAAGTATAGGTGCAGCAACCTATTTATGGAACTATGGAGACGGCAATCAATCCACAGAAATTAACCCTTCACACTTATTTTCCTATAATTCTTCGGCAACTGTATTATTAACTTCATATAGTTTAGGATTTTGCTCAGATACAGCAACTCATCCAATTACCACAGGTAATTTTGAAGATTATTTTAATGTTGTGCCTCCAACAATACTTACTCCGAATGGCGATGGATTAAATGATTTATTCAAATTAGATTTACCATTCGGGATAGGTTCTTGTGCAAGTATTATGGTGTTTAATCGTTGGGGAATGAAAGTTTTCGATTCTAATGGTCAAAATAGTGGTTGGGATGGAAGAACTACAGCGGGAGAAAAAGTGCCAGAAGGAACTTATTTTTATATTATTGATGTCAACGGAATAACTAAAAAAGGCTCTTTAACACTAATAGATTAATTTTTTATCAAAATAGGATTACCATAAGAAATAGGTTCTTATTACTTTTATTTTTAATGAACTAGAAGCTTTTTTACCTCAAAAAAATACTTTAGCATTTTAATAATAGTCAATATTGATGATGAAGCACTCATTTATATTTAATATCTTTCCAGTTGAAATTACTAACTAAAATAAATTAATATGAAAAAACTTTTACTAACTGGGATTGGATGTATGCTATCTGCAGCTTTCTTCTCTCAAACATTTATCGATGATTTTGAATCTTACACTCCGGGTGCTTATTTGGGAGTTGTCTCTCCAGATTGGACAACATGGAGTAATGCTCCAGGAACATCTGAAGATGTAACCATCACAACTGCAAATGCAAGTAGCGGCTCCAATGCACTCTATTTTTCTTCTACAGTAGCAGGAGGTGGACCACAAGATGTTATCTTGCCGTTTAATCAAGTTTATAATTCAGGAAATGTTTCTTTTGAATCTAATTTTTATGTTGAAACTGGTAAAGGAGCCTATTTTAATATGCAAGCAACATTAACTGTTGGGCAAACTTGGGCATTAGATTGCAATATGCTTCAAACAGGAGTATTAAAACTTTCTAATTCAGGAACACCTTATTTAACAACGACTTACCCTGTTGGACAATGGTTTAACATGCGAATTGAAATGGATTTAACTGCTAATATTTGGGAGTTATTTATTAACAATGTGAGTAAAGGAACCTTTTCAAACCCAACTGGAGCAATCGCTATTTTAGATTTGTATCCTGTTAACCCAACTGCAGAAGGTGGAAATAATCTATCTGGTTTTTATGTGGATGATGTTAGTTACAATTATATTCCTGCAAGTTTACCCGCAATAAATGGAGGTGTTACTTTTGTAAACCAATTAGGGGGGATTGCTGGGCAAAGTGCAACAGTAGCAGCTACTGTAAGAAATTTAGGATCAAACAACATTACCTCTTTCGATATTGAATATTCCTACAACGGAACTCCAATTGTTGAAAACGTAGGTCCAATTTCTTTAGCTTCTTTAGCTACTTACAATCATACTTTTGCTACGCCTGTTACCTTAATTGCAGGTAGCAATCCTTTAACTGTTACCGTTTCTAACGTAAATGGAGCAGGTCCTGATGCCAATTCAAGTGACGATGCTAAATCCATCACTATAAATCCAGTAGTTCCTGCCACAGGTAAAGTCGTGTTTGGAGAAGAAGCAACAGGAACTTGGTGTGGATGGTGCCCTAGAGGTGCTGTTTATATGGATTATATGGAAACTACATATCCTGGTTTTTGGGCTGGAGCAGCTGTACACAATAACGATCCAATGACAGATGTAGTTTATGATGCAGGAATGGGAGCCTTAATTAGTGGATACCCAAGTTCTTTAGTGGATAGAGGACCAGAAAATGACCCTTCAACTATGGAGCAATCTTTCTTACAACGTGTAGTTATTGCACCAACTGCTTTTGTTACTAATGGAGCAACTTATAATGCTAGTACTAGAGAATTAGAAGTTTCTGTTACTTGCGATTGGCAAGCTGCTACTTCTGGCAACTGGAGATTAGGAGTTGTTTTAACTGAAGATGGCGTTACAGGAACCTCAGCCCAATATGCACAAGCCAACTATTATTCTGGTGGTGGAAGTGGCGTTATGGGTGGTTATGAATTATTACCTGATCCTGTTCCTGCAACTCAAATGGTTTATAATCACGTTGCAAGAACAATTGTTCCTTCTTTTGATGGAGCAAATAGTTTTCCTACAAGTATTGCAAATGGTTCTCAAGATGTAACTTGCTTTAGCTTTACTTTGCCAGTAGGTTGGGATGAAAATAACATTCACATCATTAGTTTTTTACGCAACCCTGCTGGTTTAGTAGATAATGCTGCAACAGAAACTATTACTGATGCTGTAGCAAATGGATTAGCTGTTTGTACTAC
>PFUQ01000175.1:16999-17201 GCA_002790175.1 Flavobacteriales bacterium CG_4_9_14_3_um_filter_32_8 | reverse complement strand
ATCAAAAATCCTAAGGGATAATCTGATGACCAATGTACTCCGCTGTTCATCATTTCTAAACCGAGCACACCCAACAATGTATAACCAATTGGTCTAATCCATTTTACTTCAGGATAGTTTTTTGCTAAAATGGTAATGGTTGAAGTTAATGTTGCAACATGCCCCGAAGGCATGGCATCATAAAATGAAGTGTTGGTCATGT
>PFUQ01000175.1:0-16988 GCA_002790175.1 Flavobacteriales bacterium CG_4_9_14_3_um_filter_32_8 | reverse complement strand
CCTGGAAAACCTGACCATTTGCCACGAGGTTGAGTGCTCGATTCTGGACTCTGCCTTCCAAAAACTCTTTTTAAACCTTGTGTAAACACGCCTAAGGTTAAAATACCTTCTAAAATTTCGCTGGAAGTATGAATTGCTCGATAATCTTTAGTGATTCCACCAACTGTTAAAAATCCTACGCCAATTAATAATGAAGTATTTCCATGTCCTAAATAATACATGGCTGCTGAAGTATTTTTGGGATAATCAAACGTATTTAATAACTTGCCATATTCATGATTTTCGGTAACCCCTAAACTTCTAATATTTTGTGTCGCATTCAGCATGTGTTCATCTGCTCCATATAAAATTAAGGTACTCGCAAGAGTTAATCCAAGCCATTTTGTGTTTTCCTTTTTTATAGCTTCTTTACCTAAGTTGACATAATTTTTCGGAATATGAGTAATAAAGGTAAAAGGTTTTGGTCGTTGATAAACATACTGTAAATCGTCGTTTATTTGATAAACCTGTTCTCTCCTTTTTGTTTTCAACGTATCAATATCTTGAGCAGTTGTAGTTGCCGTTACAAAAAGTACAAATATGGAAAAGAATAATTTCAAATTAATTAGAATTTATATGAAGCTACAAAAGTAACTTCTTGCCCATTTATTATTGGATAAAAGGAAATATTAGTATTCTTTTTTACTGGATTCCAATTTTTTAAAGGTTCAAAATAATAAACCATATTGGCAACTAAAATCCCTATTCCAGCCCCAGCCAATACATCAGAAACCCAATGTTTGTTGTTCATTATTCTTAAACTTCCAGTGGAGGTGGCAAATGCAAATCCACTATACGCCAAAACAGGACTCGAATCTTTAAATTCCTGATACAAGATTGTTGCTCCTGCAAAAGAAGTAGCGGTATGACCTGATGGAAAAGAATGAAAATTAGAACCATCTGGTCGTTCTTTTCCAATACCTTTTTTTAAGGGAAGAACAATAAGTGTAGTTAAAATTCCTGTTATTGCGATGTTTTTGGTTTGGTCGAACCAATGATTTTTAGCTTTAATTCCCACTAAATCGCCCAAATAAATTTCGGCATAAGGAGCATATTGGATATAATCATCCATTCCATTGTGATAATCGTTGCCCACTTTATTTCGCACCTCTTTTTGCAAGTTTTTTTCTGATTGACTATTTGTTAACACTACTGCGGTTAAAATAAATGTTGCAGGGATAATTGTTTTGGGTAAAAATTTATTCCGTTCAATTTTTGTTACTAGCGTATCTATTTGTGCGTTGGAGTTCTGAAAACAAATAATAACAAGAAGGATTAATCCAATAATTTTTCGCATCAAAAAACTCAATTTATTCAATCTCCAAAGATAATCTAAAAAAATGAAGCGGCTTTATTTCTAAAATCGAATTGACAGAAGAAATAAAAATTTTAAAGTGGAGATGGAAATGTGGCTAAAGCCATTTTACTTGAATTATTATTTACAGTTTACTGAAGCAAACTGCGATAGATGAGTAATTGCAGCAAATTTTATTGCAATAATCTTCAACTATCTGATAAAAAAAATAATTAATCTTGACTTTCCCCTGTAATAATGGCTAAAGCTAATTTATTTGAATTATTATTTACAATTTACAGTTTGCTAAAGCAAACTGCAATAGATGAGTAATTGAAATAAATACTCATCTATTGCAGTCAGTTTCAACTGACTGATAAAAAAAAATAGCTAATTTTGGCTTTAGCCACATCTAAACTATCATCAAATGAGTTGGGTAAGAATCTGGGTTCATTTAGTTTTCTCTACTAAAAACAGAGAACCATACTTACTTCAAAGTATCCGAAAAAAAGTATTTCAACACATCAAACAAAATGCTAAAGAAAAAGATATTTGGCTAGATTGTGTGAATGGATATGCAGATCATGCACATTGTTTAATCTCATTAAACAAAGACCAAAGCATAAGCAAAGTTGCTCAATTGATAAAAGGAGAATCCTCCTTTTGGATAAATCAAAACAAACTTATTGAAGGCAAATTTATGTGGCAAGATGATTACTGGGCTGTAAGTGTGAGTGAAAGTCATTTGGAGCGAACAAGGCAATATATTTTTAATCAAGAAAAACACCATAGCAAGACAACATTTAAAAAAGAAGTGGATGAGTTTATGAAAAAGTATGGATGGCAGCATATCGTGGAATAAAAACGAAGCGGCTTTATTTCTAAAATCTATCAGCTTAAAATCATTATCATTAATTTTGTAATTAACTATGGACTTAATCCTCCCCAAAAGATATCAATTATTTACCGTTTTCGGATTGGTGTTTTTAACACTGTCCTGTTTTACCCGAATTGTTTTTTATGTTTGGTCGTTCGAAAACATTGATTTCTCCATTGTTTCTCTTTTTGGCATATTTTTAACTGGTTTGTTGTTTGATGTAGGCACCATTTCCTTTTTCCTACTTCCCTACAGTTTTTATTTATTGATACTTCCCAATAAATTTAACGGAAGTTTGTTCGATAAGATAATTACACATTTTGCCTTTTTTGTTGGTTTGCTCATTTTTATTTTTAGCTTTTTTGCAGAATTTACTTTTTGGGAAGAGTTTAATAGCCGCTTTAACTTTATTGCGGTAGAATATTTAATTTATTCGCACGAGGTTTTTCAAAACATCAACGAGTCGTATCCTTTGCCTATTCTTATCTCCTCCATAGTTATTGTTGTAACATTTCTTATCTATTTTATTTATAAAAAAAAGGTTTTTAAAACTACTTTTGAAGCAATTACAACACTAAAGGAAAAATTAATTGTCACCCTTATTTCTTTAGTTGTTGCACTACTATTTATTCTTTTTATTACCAATAAAAATGCCGAATGGTCGAATAATCGTTACGAAAACGAGTTGTGCAAATCGGGTATTTTTTCTTTTTGTGCAGCGTTTAGAAGCAACGAAATAAGTTATACTGATTTCTACATCACTCAAAATTTAAATTATTCTGTTGCCGAGCTTAAAAAAAATGTAGTTGCCAAAAATGATAGCTTAATTTCTGAAAATCCATACAGTTTAAAACGAATAATAAAAAACGAAGGAGAAGAATTAAAACCCAATGTGATTTTTATTTGTGTAGAAAGTTTTAGTGCTAGTTTTATGGCTCGTTTTGGAAGCATTGATAACATCACGCCAAATTTAGATTCACTGTTGAAAGAAAGCATCTCCTTTACCAATTTATATGCAACAGGCACAAGAACAATACAAGGTATGGAAGCAATTACTTTGTCCATCCCACCTTCTCCTGGAAGAAGTATTGTGAAAAGAAAAAATAACCACGATTTTTTTAACATCAGCACTGTTTTTAAACAGAAAGGTTACTCCACCGTTTTCTTTTATGGTGGTGATGGTTATTTTGACAATATGAATCAATTTTTTGGTGGCAATGGTTTTGACATTGTAGATAGAGGAAGAGGTTTTTTAATAGGTGATGATTTTAAATCCAAAAGAACAAACATTGAAGATAAGGAAGTAACTTTTGAAAATGCGTGGGGAGTTTGTGATGAGGACATTTACAGAAAAGTAATAAAAGAAGCTGATTTAAATTATCAAAATAAAACCCCCTTTTTTAATTTTATTATGACCACCTCCAACCACCGACCTTATACGTATCCCGAAAATAAAATTGATATTCCTTCGGGTTCGGGAAGAGATGGTGCAGTAAAATATACAGATTTTGCCATTCATAATTTTATAGAAAAAGCAAAAACTAAACCTTGGTTTAAAAATACGGTGTTTGTTATTATGGCAGACCATTGTGCATCGAGTGCTGGAAAAAAAGAAATAGATGTCGAAAAATATCATATTCCTGCTTTAATATACAACCTTAAAACAGCACCCATCGAAATTGATAAAACCTGCTCACAAATTGACTTATTTCCTACGCTGTTTGGTTTTTTTAATTGGACTTATAAATCGCAATTAATTGGTCGAGATATTTCTAAAATTAAACCAAACAATGAGATGGCTTTTATTGGTAATTATCGAAATTTAGCACTTTTAAAAGACCATAAAATTATGGTATTGGGCGATAAAAAATCGGTTAACTTTTATCAATGGGAAAAAGAAACCAACCAGCTCACCCTTCTAAAAATAGATTCTACATTTTTAAAACAAACGGTTTCCTACTTTTATTCTAACGACTTTTTCTACAAGAATGATTATTATAAATTACACGCTAATTAATCTTCTCTTTTTTTAAAAGTCAGTTTCTTTCTATTTTTGTTTTTTAGAGTCATTTGAAATAACCTAAGTTTATCGAAAATTTTAACAATGATTTATTCCGCTTTAAAAACAATTGCTCGATTGGCTTTAAAAGTGTATTTCAAAAAAATACACATTCAAGGATTAGAGAATATTCCAAAAGAAGGTCCTTTTTTAATTGTTGCCAATCATCCATGTTCATTTTTAGACCCTATTAGCATTGCTGTTTTGGTAAACCATCGAATTAGTTTTTTAGCTAAAGCGGTAATGTTCGAAAATAAAATTATTGCGAACATTTTAAGAAAATTAAATATGGTTCCCATCTACCGTGCTCAAGATGATCCCACTCAGCTTAGTAAAAATGAAGAAACTTTTAAAGGATGTTTTGAAAAGTTGAGTGAAAAAGGGGTGATTATGATATTTCCTGAAGGAACTAGTGAAAGTGAAAGAAAATTACGAAAAATAAAAACCGGTGCAGCTCGAATTGCGTTGGGTACAGCAAAAGAAAACGATTTTAAGTTGAACGTTAAAATTATTCCTGTTGGTTTAAATTATACGAAATCCAGTAGGTTTAGAAGTGAACTTTTTATTCAATTTGGAACTCCTTTAGAAAGTGACAATTACAAGGAGGCGTACAAAAAAAATGAAATTGATACCGTTAAAAAATTAACGGAAGATATTGAAGAAGGGATAAAAAGTTTGATTATAAATATCGAGCAAGAGGAATATAATTTGTTGGTAGAAAGAATTGAAAGCATCTATAAACCGATGCTTTTAAAAAAAGATGCAACCAGCAATCAAAATCCATTTACAGAAATTCAAATTTCAAAAGGAATTTATGAAGCCATCCGCTATTTCCAAAAAAAAGAAAGCAAACTTTTTCATCAAATGAAAACCAAAATTGATGATTATTTTATGAATTTACAACTCATCAACCTCTCTGATAAAGCCATAGAAAAAGGCAACCAACTCGGGAATTTATGGCATTACTTTTTTAAATCAATGTTTTTACTTATTATCGGCTTTCCTATCTGGTTGTTTGGTTACATCCATAGTTTTATTCCTTATAAAATACCTCGGTTAATTGCATTGAAAATTACAGATAGCGAAGCTTTTTATGGAGCCCTACTTATGTCAATTGGAACATTCTCTTTTATCATTTTTTATGCAATCATCACTTATTTTTCTTGGTATTTTGTTCATTCAGTCGCATTTACCATTTGCTACAGTTTAGCTTTACCATTAAGTGGTTTTTTTACTATTTTTTATGCACGTATTGCCCGACGATTTTATTACAATTGGCAATTTATTGCTCGTTTCTTTAGTAAACAAAATTTAGTATTACAGCTCTTATCCAACAGAAACAGCATTATTAATGAGTTGGAAATAATAAAAGAAAAATATTATCAAAATATAAAATAAAATTCCAATCCTCGCCTTTTTAACAACTTTAGGAATACTCGTTATAAAATAACTTTGTTTTGGTAACACCATAAATTATATCTAAATTGGTGGCTCTAAACTAGCTAAAACTAAAACTATATGAAAAAATTATCATTATTGATGTTGAGTATAATGTTGATAAGCTTCACATTTGCTCAAACTTATAACGCCAATTTTTTAGACGGGCGTATTATGTTTAAATTAAAACAAGAAGTAAAAGCCAATCCTAACGAGCTAAACAGAATAGACGTGAACTCTTTAAGTTTGGAAGAGCAATTATCAAATTATCCTGTTCTTGAACAAGCCCTACAAGGTTTTGGAGTTACAAAATTTGAACGTCCTAGTTATTTTACTGGGAAAAAAGAGTTAATGAAAATTTACCGAATTACGTTTACCGATTTTTCAAAAATTGATGAACTGGTGAAAAAACTATCCGCTATTGATTTAATAGAATTTGCTGAAAAAGAACCCATCTACAAAACAGGATTTATACCTAATGACACCTATCATAGCGGAACAAATAAATGGTATCATACGTTAGTAGGTTCTGAAGCTGCATGGAATATTAGTCAAGGTAGTAATAGTATTAAAATTGCCATTGTAGATAATGCAGTATTTGCAAATCATTTAGATTTAACCACTTTCTTACAAAGAGATGTTGCCGATAATGACAATGATGCTACCCCTCCACAAGACTACAATGCAGATGCAGGTTGGTCGCATGGAACACATTGTGCTGGATTAGCAACTGCCGATATCAACAACAACTTAGGAATTGCTTCTTTAGGTGGCAATGTTGAATTAATTGGCGTAAAAGCAACGCCAAATTCTGGTTCATCTGGCAGCGTTTATTACAGTTATGATGGCGTTCAATGGGCTTGTAATAATGGAGCTAACGTGGTAAGCATGTCTTTTGGTAGTTCTACCTCTAGTTCTAGTTTTCAAAATTTAATTAACGCCTATCCAAATGTTGTATTTGTTGCCGCAGCTGGAAACGATAACAATACCGTTCTCAATTATCCAGGAGCTTATAACAATGTGATTTGCGTGGGTTCTGTTGATGCTAATGACACCAGATCTTTCTTTTCTAGTTATAATGGCACTACTCCTTTTGTTGACATTGCTTCCCCTGGAGGTTATTCGAATGGTGGTTTATTAAGCACAGTTTATACAGCAGGAGGAAACAGTTATGCAAAAATGGGGGGAACATCTATGGCAACTCCTTTTGCTGCTGGTTTAGTTGGATTAATGTTGAGTGTAAATCCTGCAATGACACCAGCACAAATAACAGCATGTTTAATTAGCTCTGGTGTTACTATTAACCAAAATATTGGACCAAGAATAGATGCTCTTGCTGCATTACAATGTGTTCAAGCATTTTTAACTGGTGATCCTATTCCTGCGTTTACTGGCTCTCCAACTAGTATCTCAGAAGGACAAACCGTTACTTTTACCGATAATTCTGCTGGTGGTGGAAATCCAATTACTAACTGGACTTGGACGTTTTCTGGAGGGACTCCTGGCTCTTATGTTGGGCAAACACCTCCAGCCATTACTTATGCTACTGCTGGTGTTTATGATGTAACATTGTCCGTTACCAACTCTCAAAGTACACAGGTTTTAACTAAAACTGCTTACATTAATGTTAGTCTTGTTCCTTATGGAGCATGGATAAAACAAAATTCCGGTTTCACCACTGCTTCTAGAGGTATTAATTGGATTTCAATTGTAAACTCTAATATCGTTTGGGCTACAGCTTATGACGGTTCTGGAGGTGGTGCTAATGTTCAACAATTTACCAAAACCATTAATGGGGGAACTACTTGGACTCCAGGAAACATTAATGTTGGTAATACTGGTTTAGGAATTTCTATGATTACCGCTTTTGATGCCAGTACTGCTTGGTTAGCAGCTTATCCAACAACAACACAAACAGGAGGAATATGGAAAACCACCAATGGTGGCACAACGTGGACGAGACAAAACACAGCTACTTTTAACAATGCATCATCTTTTACCAATGTGGTGCATTTTTGGGATGCAAATACAGGTTTCTGCCAAGGAGATCCAATAAATGGGGAATTCGAATTATATAGAACAACCAATGGGGGAACTACTTGGACTTTAGTACCAGGAGCAAACATCCCTAATCCATTGGCTGGAGAATATGGTTATACTCGTCAAATTGAAGTTGTTGGCAATGACGTTTGGTTTACAACTAACATGGGTAGAATTTATCATTCTACTGATAAAGGATTAAATTGGGTAGTTTATCAATCTCCTTTATCTGATTTTGGTGGAACTGGTCAAAGTGGAAATCTATCATTTAAAGATGGCACAACTGGTTTAATTATTGATAATTTAGGGGTGGTTTATGAAACAACCAACAGTGGAGCCAATTGGAATACCTTAACAACTACTGGTTCTGTATTTGTAAATGGATTATGTTATGTTGAAGGAACTAATACTGTTTTCTCTACTGGAGCAAATCCTGCTGGATCTTCTTACAGTCAAGATGGTGGTGTTACTTGGAACATAATTGATACTGATCAACATTTATATGTTGAATTTACAAATCCTTCTATTGGATGGTCAGGTTGGTTTAATCAAAGTTCGACTGTTGATGGGATGTGGAAATGGAACAATACTTCGAGTGCATTAATTGCAGATTTCCAAGGAACACCAAGTAATGTTTGTGTTGGCTCTCCAGTTCAATTTACTGATTTATCTTCGGGAGCAACTCCAATTTCTTGGTCATGGGTATTTCCTGGAGGAACACCAAGCACCTCTTCAGCACAAAATCCTATTGTTACTTATGCTGCACCAGGTTTTTATACAGTATCATTAACTGTTGATGATGGTAATGGACCAACCGCCAAAATAGACAGTGCTCATGTGGAAGTAGTTTCACCAACATCGGTTCCAAGTGCAATTACTGGAGTTACAGTTCCTTGCGAGAATGATATAGAAACTTATTCTGTTACTAATGTAGCCAGTGTATCATACACTTGGACATTACCTGCAAGTTGGACTGGAACAAGTGTAACAAGTGCTATAACAGCAACTGTTGGTGCAACTGGAGGAAATATAACAGTTACTGCCAACAATGCATGTGGTAGTAGTTCACCTAGCACAAAAGCAGTTACCATTTGTATTCCTGTTGGAATAGATGAAGTAAAAACAACCGGTATAAGTATTTATCCTAATCCAGCAAACAACATCATTAATATTGAAAATGTATTTAATGATGTGAACATTAAAAACAAAGAAATAACTATTGTCGATGTGTTAGGAAAAACAGTGATACGTTCAGTTGCTACAAACATTATTCACCCAATTGATATTTCGATGTTGAGTAAAGGATTGTACTTTATTCAAATAAATAACAAAACGATTACTCATAAATTTATTAAAGAATAGAAAAAAATGATGAAAAAACTAATACTATCAGTTTCCTTATTTGGATTATTTCTTCTATTTGGAAATACAGTTTCAGCTCAAGCGACAATTGCTGTTGTTCAAAAAATTGATGCGGCAACAAATTCGGCAATCACATCAATTAAAGAGAATAAATCATTAAAAGATGCTGAAAAAGAAAAATTTGTTTTACGAATAGAAACTTTTGCTAGTGCAGCCAAAAAAAATGAGGATGCTAGAGCTATTGAAGTTTTTGAAGCCGAGTACAATCGAATTGCTGAGAATTATAAACGAACTACAGGAAATGAACTTCCAGAATTAATAGCTAATAAATAGTTTTTATAAATTTTATTTAAAAAGGGAAAGAAGCTAGCTTCTTTCCCTTTTGTATTATATTTATCCCAATGAAAAAAATGAGATTTATAAGTTCTACATCTATCTTTCTTCTACTAGTCATTGGAGGTTCTTTACCTGCTCAAAAAAGTTTTGATAAAAATTATTATTTACTTGATTCCCTTCATTATAACGAATATTCTACTGATGATATTCAAACAATTGATACTGCATTGAAAAAATACCACATTGCTAAACATGATACCGCACGATTATCAGCCCTTGAAATCATAACAGAAAACATGATGCATGATGATTGGGCGAAATACAATCTTTTGGTAAAAAAAATTGCATCAAAAGCACTTAAAAAAGAACATAATAACATTCTTAAAAAAAGATATTTAGAATCTTTAGCAGGAGCTTTAAACAATATGGGGGTTATCTATCTACAAAATGGAGAAATGGCCAAAGCCATTAAATATTTTCATAAAAGCTTAAAGTACCAAGAAAAATTAGGAGATAAATATGGCACTTCAATGGCATTAAATAATATTGGAACTATCTATAACAATCAAGGAAACACAAATAAGGCATTAGAATATTTACTAAAAAGCCTAGCAATTAGAGAAGAAATTGATAGTAAAGTTGGAATAGCCCAGTCGTTAAACAATATAGGAAGTATCTACTACAATTTAACTGACTATCCTAAGGCTTTAAGTTATTTTAAAAAAAGTTTATCTCTATACGAAAAAGCTGGTGATAAAGAAGGAATAGCGTATTCTTATAGCAATATCGGCAATGTGTATGACAAACAAAAAATACCTCTTGGACTATCCTATCACTTAAGAAGTTTAAAAATTAGAAAAGAAATTGGTGATAAAAAAGGAGAGGCTCATACACTATTAAACTTGGGGGAAACATACCTCGAAAAAGGAGATATTAATGAAGCTTTTAAATATGCAAATAACTGTTATGTTCTTTCCTCTCAGATGGGATATTATGAAAACATTGAAAAATCAAATTTCTTATTAAGCAGAATTTATAAAAAAACTAAAAACTACCAACTCGGGTGGGAGGCTTTTGAACAATATGTGAGTCTCAGAGACAGTGCAACGAATGAGAAAAACAAAAAAATTGCTTTCAATCAAGACAGTAAATATAAATTTGAAAAAGAGCAAGCCGTTAGAGATGCTGAGTATAAAAAAGAATTAGAAATTATTGAAGAGAAAGAAAAAAAACAAAAAATAATAAGCTTTTCCATTGCAGCAGGATTAGTATTGGTCTCCATTTTTTCATTTATTGTTGTATCAAGGTTAAAACTAACCCGGAAACAAAATATCATCATCGAAAAACAAAAAAGAATGGTAGATATCAAAAATAAAGAAATTTTAGACTCTATTACTTATGCCAAAAGAATACAAGAAGCCATTTTGCCTCCAGTAGCTGATTTAAATAAACATTTAAAAGATGGCTTTGTTATTTATAAACCAAAAGACATTGTTGCAGGAGATTTTTATTGGTTAGAACCAAAAAATAATACTGTATTATTTGCTGCTGCAGATTGTACTGGGCACGGTGTTCCTGGAGCTATGGTAAGTGTTGTTTGTAACAATGCATTAAACAGAGCAGTAAGAGAATATCACTTAACCAAACCCAATGAAATATTAGATAAAGTTAGAGAATTAGTTATTGAAACTTTCGAAAAAAGTGATCAAGAAGTTAAAGATGGAATGGATATCGCATTATGTTCTATTGATTTTGATGTAAATAAGCTAAGCTTTTCAGGAGCAAACAACCCAATTTATATTGTTAAAAATGATGTGCTTCTAGAAATTAAAGGAGACAAACAATCTATTGGTAGGTTTGCTGGTTCTAATCCTTATATCTCACACGAAATAGATTTGGAAAAAGGGGATAGCATTTACCTATTTACTGATGGATACGCTGATCAATTTGGAGGTGAAAAAGGGAAAAAATTTAAGTATAAACAATTAAAAGAAGTACTTATTTCTATTCAACGATATACAATGAATGAACAGCAAAAAATTATTAATACTACTTTTAATAATTGGAAAGGTGAATTAGAACAAATAGATGATGTGTTGATGATTGGAGTAAAAATTTAAGTAAAAGAACCTCTTTCACTTCTTTTTGCTAACGAGTATGACTTTCATCATAATATGAGCAATTTAATTGATAAATTTTACTTATCATTTATAAATTTATATACATTTGTTCCCTAAAATCTAACAAAAACTTATCAATTAAAAACATAAATTATGTCAACGATAAAAGAAGAAGTCGAAGCTTTTATGGCACCCATTAGAAAAAGAAATCCTAATGAGCCTGAATTTTTACAAGCAGTGGAAGAAGTGGCAGAAACAGTTCTCCCATACATCGCAAAACATCCAGAATATAAAAAAGCAAAAATATTAGAAAAAATGACTCATCCTGAAAGAGCAATCTCTTTTAGAGTGCCATGGTTTGATGATAAAGGAGAATTTCAAATAAATACTGGTTACCGAGTTCAAATGAACAGTGCAATTGGTCCTTACAAAGGAGGCTTGCGTTTTCACCCTACAGTAAATCTTAGTGTAATGAAGTTTTTAGCTTTTGAGCAAACATTAAAAAATAGTTTAACTTCATTACCAATGGGTGGAGCTAAAGGTGGTTCTGATTTTGACCCAAGAGGAAAATCTGACAATGAAATTATGCGTTTTTGTCAAAGTTTAATGACAGAATTGTTCCGTTATATTGGTGCAGATACTGATGTTCCTGCTGGAGATGTAGGTGTTGGTGGTAGAGAAATAGGCTACCTTTTTGGGCAATACAAAAGATTAACCAATGAATTTACTGGTGTATTAACTGGTAAAGGAATGTCCTTTGGAGGTTCATTAGTAAGACCAGAAGCTACTGGTTATGGTGCTGTTTATTTTACTCAAGAAGTTTTAAAAAATGTAGGTGATACGATTAGAGGAAAAACGGTTTCGATTTCTGGATTTGGAAATGTGGCTTGGGGAGTAGCAAAAAAAGTAGAAGAGCTGGGTGGTAAGGTAGTAACAATTTCTGGACCAGATGGTTACGTGTATGATGAAAAAGGTGTTACTGGAAAAAAAGTAGATTACATGTTAGAGATGAGATCTTCTGGAAAGGATAAAGTAAAAGATTATGCTGATAAATTTAAAGTGCCTTATTTCCCAGGAAAAAGACCTTGGTCAGTTAAGGTTGACATTGCCATGCCTTGTGCTATTCAAAACGAAGTAGATGTGGATGACGCAAAAGAATTAATAAAAAATAAAGTTCCTTATTTGATTGAAGTAGCAAATATGCCCACAACATTAGAGGCTTATAAATTATTGAAAGATGCGGGTGTTGTTTTTGCTCCTGGAAAAGCAGTAAACGCTGGTGGTGTTGCTACATCTGGATTAGAAATGTCGCAAAACTCCTTACGTATGAGCTGGTCAGCCAAAGAAGTTGATGAAAAATTGCACCAAATAATGATTGCCATACATAAAACGTGTGTTAAGTATGGTTACGATAAAAAAGCTGGAAAAGTTGATTATGTGAAAGGAGCTAATATTGGCGGTTTTGTTAAAGTTGCAGACGCCATGCTTGCCCAAGGATTAGTTTAATAGTTCTCTTTTTTAATAATTACAAGCCCCACTTCTTGGGGCTTTTTTTATATCTAATTTTTAATTTAGAGGAACAATAAATGCCTCTTTAATTTGATGTTCTTGTTTTAATTTTTCTAGGAGCTGGCTTGCTTCTTCTTTAGAATTTGCTTCACCATAAGTAATTTTCATCCACTCCCCTTTTTTAATTTTCATTATTTTATCTAATGGGATGTGATGTTGTTTGCAAAAACTATTTACTCTGGTCTCAGAAAATTCTAAAAGGGATAATAATTGAACAGTATATTTAGTTGTAACTTTATTAGCTATTGAAGGAGTTGGTTTCTCCTTAACAATTGGTAGGGTTGGTTTAGGGTGTTCAACTTTTGGTTTTTCATTTACTACAAGTGGTTCTGTCTTAGTAACTTCTTCAACTGGTTCTTCTTTAACAATCGAAAGTTCTGGTTCTGAATCTTTTGCAACAGGTTTTTCCTCAACAATAGGTAGCGGTATTTGTGTTTCTACAATAGGTTCTTCTTTTTCTATTGGAGGTACTGGTGCCGTAACTTCTGCATTAAGTTCTTTCTTTACAAGAGGTAAAGAAGTTGGTTTTGGTGTTTCAACCGTAGCTAATATTCCATTTCCTTTCAAAATAATTTCAGGTAAATTAAGTACTTTCTTTTCTTCATTTCTTGAATATTGAAGCTCGATAGGAAAAGCATATTCGCCATTTCCACCAAGAACAATACCTAACTCTACATTTATTATTCCATTCGTTGGAATAGCCATGATGTAAAACTTGATGTAATTTTCATTTCTATCAGAAAATAATTGATTATTGGGTGATGGTTGGTAAGTATGTTCGTTATTGATTAAGTATTTTATTCTTGCAATATCAACTCCAATTAATCCCGATATTGTTGTTTTAATTGTGTACTCATTAGCAGCACTACCAGGTTGAATATTATAAACAGCACTTACTTCTTGACAAAATAGAGATTCTGAAAAGAATAGCAACAGTACAAAAATAGTTAAAAATCGAAGCATAATTTTAGTTTTGTGATGGCATAAATATATAAAATGTTTTGAAACTTTCTGAAAAGTAAGTTAGATAGGTTCTACTAACCTAAATAATCAAAGATGTTAAGCGGTATTATCTTTTCATCAACATTTTTTCTAAAATATGATGTTAACCATTACTTCGTAATTTTAAATAAAGGTATATTTGCTTTTATAATTAAAACCTATTCATATGAAATCAAGTATTTTAATCCTGTTCATTTATGTTGTTTCTTTCATAAACTTATCGGCACAATCATTAGCATTAAAAGAAGGAAATATTCGTTTTATATCTGAAAAGAAAGGAATTTCAGCAGAAAACACGACCTTTAAAAGTGAAATAAATATCCAAGAAAAAAGCATCTCTTTTTCGATAACTATTAAAGGATTCATTTTTAAAAAACCTAAAATGCAAGATCATTTTAATGACAAAGTAATGATTTCAGAAACATTTCCAACTGCCTCTTTTAATGGTAAAATAATTACTACTGAAGATTTATCCAAACCAGGAACATACGAGGTAAAAGTGGAAGGAAATATGCAGATTAAAGATGTGAAAAAAGAATATAATGCTAATGGAACCATAAAAATATCAGCAGATGGCGTAGCTGTTAAATCGGAATTTATGATCAATAAAAAAGATTTTAACATAGAAGGTTTCTATGCCAACATGACCGATGACATTATTAAAGTGTTTTTAGTCTCAGTTTATCATTAACGCTATTGTGGTTACTTAATAACCCCCAATTCTTTACCCACTTTTTCGAAAGCTTTTATCGCTTTATCTAAATGTTCTTTGGTGTGTGCAGCAGAAAGTTGTACTCTAATCCGTGCTAAATCTTTTGGCACAACAGGGTAGAAAAATCCAACAGCATAAACACCTTCTTGTAATAATTTATTAGAAAATTCTTGTGCTAACTTAGCATCATACAACATTACTGGGACAATTGCAGAATCTCCATCTCTAATTTCTAATCCTACCTTTTTAATTCCTTCTTTAAAATAATTGATGTTATCTTCTAATTTATCTCTTAAATGAGTGGAACTGCTTAATAAATTAAAAACCTCAATAGCTGCACCAACAATTACAGGCGACAATGAATTTGAAAACAAATAAGGTCGAGAACGTTGACGCAACATTTCTATTATTTCTTTTCTGCCTGATGTAAATCCACCCATTGCCCCACCTAATGCTTTTCCTAAAGTAGAAGTAATAATATCAACTCGTCCCATCACATGGTTATGTTCGTGAGTTCCTCTTCCTGTTTTTCCAAGAAAGCCTGAAGCATGAGAATCATCAACCATTACCAATGCATCGTATTTTTCTGCTAAATCGCAAATTTGATCCAACTTAGCTACATAACCATCCATAGAAAAAACTCCATCAGTAACAATAATTCTATTTCGTTGTGCTTGCGAAACTTTTAATTGTTCTTCTAAATCTGCCATATCGCTGTTTTTATAACGATAACGTTGTGCTTTACACAAACGAACTCCATCAATAATTGAAGCATGGTTTAACTCGTCAGAAATTATCGCATCTTCTTCTCCAAACAAAGGCTCAAAAACTCCTCCGTTGGCATCAAATGCAGCAGCGTAAAGAATGGTATCTTCTGTTCCTAAAAAGTTAGAAATTTTCGCTTCCAATTCTTTATGAATGTCTTGCGTTCCACAGATAAACCGAACCGACGACATCCCATATCCATGCGTATCTAATGCTTTTTTTGCTCCTTCAATTACTTTTGGGTGCGATGATAATCCTAAATAATTGTTCGAACACATAATTATTACATTTTCACCTGTAGAAACTTTAACCTCTGCTCCCATTGGTGTAGTAATTATCCGTTCATTTTTATATAAACCTGCTTCACGAATGTTTGTTAATTCGGTTTGAAGTTCTTGTTGTAATTTCCCGTACATAATTTTAAAATATTTAAAAAACGAATGTAGTTCTTTTTTATAAATTTATTACTTGATTTTTTGTCATATTTTTGTTGTTTATTAACTATGAAAAAGATACTCGTTATCGATAATTACGACTCCTTTACCTATAATTTGGTTCATTATATTGAATCCAATCCAAGTTATAAAGTTGATGTTTTTCGTAATGATGAAATAACATTGGATAAAGTTGGAAAATACAACACGATAATTCTTTCTCCAGGCCCAGGATTACCTAAAGATGCAGGTATTTTACATGAAGTGATAAAAACTTTTGCTCCTACCAAAAAAATATTAGGCGTTTGCTTAGGCATGCAAGCTATAGGAGAATTTTTTGGAGCAACTTTAGTAAACCTAAGCAATGTTTATCACGGCATTGCAACTCCTATTCAGGTGTTGAATAAAGAATGTTCATTGTTTAAAAATTTACCACAACATTTTATTGTTGGCAGGTATCACAGTTGGGTAATCTCACGCAAAAATTTTCCGAAAGATTTAATCGTTACTTCAATTGCAGAAAATGAACAAATAATGTCTATCCAACATAAAAAATACAATATTTACGGTGTACAGTTTCACCCAGAATCCATTTTAACAGAATATGGAAAAGATATTATTGCTAATTTTTTGGCAATTTAACTGTTAACATCTATTCAGGCATTGTCGGTATCTTTTTTTTATTTTTCTGAATGTTATCATTTACTGATAAATACATTTTTCTGGTTGTAGGATTAGGATAAAAATTAAAGTTGTTAGGATCAGAAATCTGCTCAATTCCTGTTACAAAGGATTGCATTTGAAAATATAGAGGAAAAATGGTCTTGACTGGCCCAGCCGAAAGAAGGCAACTCAACAGAATCTGTTATTAGCATGTTAAATTCATTAGGATATGCCGGATCATTAAAATTGAGAAAAAAATAATCGTTTTGAAAAGTATCT
>PFUQ01000142.1 GCA_002790175.1 Flavobacteriales bacterium CG_4_9_14_3_um_filter_32_8 | reverse complement strand
CAATGATAAGCCTTTTCAAAGATTTTAGCCTAAAAAATGTCCATTAAGCCTGGAATTACAAAAACTTAATGGCACAGCGGTAAAAATTACTTTCTTGTAAATGATAAGATTCCGTGTCAAGCACGGAATGACGACACCAATTGAATTTAGTGATGATTAAAACCTTTCCAACTTATCATACACATCTTCACATCTACACATTACCTATTCGGTACGATTTACAAAATTACCAAATATAGAGTTCCCAAAATCATAATTAAAGGATAGGCTAATATAAGGAGCGGTGGACATATCCTGAGAAAAATCGCTAGATAAAGCATCTATTTCTTGCGAGTAGGCAATACCAACCTCTGTTTTTAATTTATAATGTTTTGCGATATTGGTGTTCAATGCCAAGTATGTTTTTAACATTCTTAAATTTAACGTCTTATCATTTTTTTGAAAAGCCGAACCTTCTCTATAAATGGCATTAATTCCACTATAATAACCAGCTAAATCGCAACTCATTTTTTTGTTGAGCTTGTAGGCTAACTTAATGTGTGCAGGTATAATCAGTTCTCCACTTAATTTATTATTAATTTTTTTTCTAAAACCACCTATGGGAAGTGGATAAATTTTACCTTGATTAATAACCATACCAATACCATAGAAGTAGATGAATTTAAAATTTTTAACACTAACATAAGCGGTATAAACTCTCAAATTTGGGGTAAAACTTTGCTGAACAGACAAGGCACTTTCTTCGGCGTATAAATTGGCTGCATATACCCAAATTCCGTTTCTAATACTTGCAGTAATGCCTGTTACCTCCAGTTCTCCTTTATAAATATTTTCGAAATAATTGTTATGGGACATATTAGGCTGGGCAACGCTAAATTTGGTGGCTAAAAAAATTTGGCTTGCTTTAGCATCTGCTTTTTTAATATCAAAGTCTTTTAAATCCACCCCTAACTTTGTTCTTAGCGGCTTCACAAATTGCACTTTATATTTGGTGAGTGTAAAGTTGGTAGAATCATCTGTTGCTGAAGGAAAAAGATAATCGACACCAACAGTTAGCCCTGGTCCAAACAAACTTTCTACTCGAAACGATTGTGCAAAGGTTTGGATTGTTACTCCCAACAGTAAAAAAATAGTTAAATAAAGTGCCTTTATCATTGTTGGTTATTAAAATGTAAAGTTAGTTAATTATGTGTAATTGAATTTTTACTAAATGTAAGTTAATTTTCCTACTTTTGGGCTTTAATGAAATTTGCATATCCAGAGTTCCTCTACGCGCTATTTGCAATTGCGATTCCAATAGTTATCCATTTATTTAATTTTAGGAAATTTAAAAAGATTTATTTTTCGAATGTTGAGTTTTTGAAAGAAGTTCAGCAAGAAACTCAAGCAAAATCTAAATTAAAACATTTGCTTATTTTGTTGAGCAGAATTTTAGTCCTCCTCTTTTTAGTATTTGCATTTGCTCAACCTTTTATTCCATCTGCTGATGCTAATATTGAAAGCCAAAACAATGTTACTGGTATTTATATCGATAATTCTTTTAGCATGGAAAGTACCGGAGAAACTGGTTCCTTATTAGATGAAGCAAAAGCAAAAGCTGTAGAAATTGTTAACTCCTACCGAGCTACCGATAAATTTATATTGATTACCAATAATTTTAATGCTGGTGACCAACGCTTAATGAATGCCGAAGAAATAATTGACAAAATTGAAGCACTTTCCATTTCATCGAACAGCAAAAACAGCTCTACTGTTTATTCAAGAAATAGAGATGCCATCAACTCTTCTGAGATAGAAAATAAATCTTTTTACATGCTCTCCGATTTTCAAAAATCGACTACTGATCTTAAAAATATTGAACCAGATACGCTCATTAACACCTATTTAATCCCTTTAAAAGCTACCGAAGTTTATAACTTATATATTGATAGTTGTTGGTTTAGCTCTCCTACGCACATTCTTTTTCAAAATGAAGAATTGAATATTCGAATAAAAAATAATTCCAACAACGACATCGAAAATGTTCCCGTTCAATTATACATTAACGACCAAAATGTAGCTCCAGCAAGTTTTTCGGTAAAAGCCAACGACGAAACAACATTAATCTTAAATTATAGAAATAAATCCAGTGGAATACAGCAAGGTAGAGTTGAACTGAGAGACAGTCCCGTGATTACTGATGATATTTTTTACTTTTCTTATACTATTTCTGACAACATCACTATTTTAGGAATTGGGAACGAAGAAAATAATACAACCCTTAGTTCAATTTTTAGCACAGATAGTGTATTTAATTATTCGTATTATAATGTTAATCAGCTTAATTATTCCTTTATTAAAAATAGCAACTTAGTGGTGATGAATAATTTGGATGTTATTAATTCTGGGTTATCCAACTCAATAAAAAGCTTTTTAGACAATGGTGGAAATTTATTGGTGTTCCCTTCCAACAAAATAGATTACAACAGTTATCGGGAGTTTTTAAGTTTGTTAAACGTAAATTATTATACCTCGCAAGATACCGCAAAAAATAAGGTAAAAGAAATTAACCTCAACCACCCTATTTATGCCAATGTGTTTGAAGGAAAGCCAGCAAGCGACATCAATTTACCATTAGTGTCTTCTCATTATTTAATTTCTACCTCAACTACTGCTTTTAAAAATAATATGCTCACCTTAAAAGATGGCAACCCATTTTTAATCGAATACAAAGTTGGAAAAGGAACAGTTTATTTAAGCATGGTGAGTTTAGCTAAAGAAAGTAGTAACTTTAGTAACCACGCTTTATTTGTTCCCACTTTATACAACATTGCGTTATTAAGTCAAAAAAATTATCCTTTATTTCATATTATTGGCGATAATTCGACCATTGATTTAAATAGAAGTGAAAACGATAAGGTTTACCACATCAAAAATAAGGAAATTGATATTATTCCGAGAGTAAGAAATACGAACAGTAACACCACTATTTTTATTAATTCGGGAATAGAAAAAGCGGGAAATTATATATTAGAAAATGAGGTAACCAAAATCGGACTTGCCTACAATTACAATCGTTTAGAATCTGAATTAACTTATTTAACTTCCACAGAAATAGAAGAAATTATTCAAACCAATGCTTTAAATGCTCAAATAGTGGAAACCTCCAATAGCAGCATAAAATCAGCATTAAGTAATTTGAATATTGGAAAAAAATATTGGAAATATTGTATTATTTTAGCCTTACTATTTTTAGCAGTCGAAATAGCATTAATTAAACTCTTTAAATAACATGAACATTTTAATTAAATCTGCAAAAATAATCGACAACCGCTCTCATCACAACGGAAAAACAGTCGATATTCTAATTGAAAAAGGGATAATCCAGCAAATTGGTAAAAGCCTAAAAGCACCAAAAAATTACCAAGAATTAAGTTTTGCAGCTTTGCATGTTTCTTCTGGTTGGTTCGACTTAAGAGCCAATTTCTGCGACCCCGGACATGAATACAAAGAAGATTTGAACTCTGGATTAAAAGCAGCAGCCAAAGGTGGTTTTACAGGAGTTTTGGTGATGCCAGACACACATCCTGCAACCGATTGTAAAAGTGGAATAGAATACATCATTAATAAAACCAAAGGGAATATTGTAGATGCATTTCCTGCTGGTGCTTTATCACACCATTTAGAAGGAAAAGAAATTGCTGAAATGTACGATATGAGTTTGGCAGGAGCAGTTGCCTTTACAGATAACAAACACAGCATTAGTAGTTCAAGTTTATTGAGCAGAGCTTTGCTTTATAGTCAGTCGTTTAATGGATTAATCATGGATTTTCCAAACGACAGAGAATTGAGTAATCACGGACAAATTAATGAAGGAGTAATTAGCACCGAATTAGGATTGAAAGGAATTCCAGCCTTGGCTGAAGAATTGATGGTGAATAGAGATATTTACTTAGCCGAATATTGTGGTGCAAGAATTCATTTATCCAACATTAGCAGCAAACAATCTGTTAAAATGATTGCAGCAGCTAAGAAAAAAGGATTAAAAATTACTGCCGATGTTAATTCTTACCACTTGTTGTTGGACGAAACCGAATTACAACATTTTGATAGTAATTGCAAAGTAACACCGCCTTTAAGAACAAAAGAAGACATCAAAGCGTTAATTAATGGATTAAAAGAAGGTACTATTGATGCGATATGTTCCGACCACACTCCAGAAGATATTGAAACCAAACAATGTGAATTTGATAATGCAGCTTTCGGAATGATTAACTTACAAACTTCATTTGCAATTGCAAATACTACTTTAGCTGGAAAATTAACACTTGATGAATTTATCACAAAAATAACAACAGCACCAAGAACAATTTTGCAACTTCCACAACCAGAAATTAAAGAAGGTGAAGTTGCTAACCTCACTTTGTTTAGTCCAACCATAAAATGGAGTTTGCAAAAAGAGCATATCGTTTCAAAATCAAAAAATACGCCTTTTATTGGTAGAGAATTAACAGGTAAAGTTTATGCGGTTATCAACAATAAGCAAATTGTTATTGCTTAATAATTTTTTGAGAAATTTTATCGTTCCCATCGATTAGTTGTAGGGTGTAAACTCCTGCTGTTGAAAAAACTCCTGTTAAGTTTATGGACTCTATTTGTTCTTCGTTTACATCCCAAAAGTAACTGTAAACTATTTTACCTACAACATCAACTATTCTAATGTTGATTGTTTGTTTTTTGGCAGAATAATATAAGATATTAAATTCGGTGTTGAAAGGTTGAGGAAAAACATTTAACAGTTGATTCTGATTTTTATCATCAGGTAAGCTAGCTAAAAGCAAATATGCTACTCTAAAATTTGGGATACCGTAACCCAATTTATCATCAGGATGAAAATATTGACTGGCACTTATTTCAATAGCATCTTTTATTTCAGCATTTGTCATAGTTGGAAAAGCTTGCCAAAGTGAAGCAGCCATTCCTGCCATTTCTGGTGAGGAAAAAGAAGTGCCACTACCATAAACAACATTTCCATCTGTATTAACAATTGCAGAATTTCTGCCAATGGTTGTAACATTAGGTTTTACTCGTCCATCTGCTGTTGGTCCTCTAGAACTGAACGAAGCACAACTACCATCATGATCAACAGCACCAACGCTTAAAACATTTTTTCCATCTGCTGGAGCACCAATATAAAACCACGAACTGTTGCCAGAATTTCCCGCACTATTCACCACCAACATTCCTTTACTAAAAGCCAAATCTGCTGCTTTGGTAATAATGGTTGTGTTTCCATCCATATCGGCATACGTATGGTCTTCTAAAGGATTATCAAAAGTGGTATAACCCAATGAGGAGTTAATTACATCAGTACCTACACTATCTGCAAATTCAGCTGCAGCGAGCCAATTGTATTCCTCGCTAATTGTTTCTGTGGGAGCATCTTCACTTCTGAGTAGCCAGTAACTTGCTTTAGGAGCTGTTCCGATAATTTCTCCCGATTTTATTCCAGCCATAGTAGAAAGCACCGCCGTTCCATGCGAATTTTTATCAAAAACACTATCGTTATTGTTCACGAAATCCCAATAGCCTAAAATTCTATTTTCGCTCCACAAATGATTAAAAGCACTGATGGTATTTACATTGGTAAAACCAGCATCCAAAACAGCGATAACCATTCCATCCCCTTGATAACCCAAATTATGTAAAAATTCACCTTCCATAATGTTAATTTGGTCGGCTGCAAAACCATAATCCAAGTCAGTGGTAACTTCAAAATTTAATTTATCTTGAGATTTTTGAGATTTATTTAAAGTATCGTTTAACTTTATCAATGTTACTTCCGATACAAAAGGCAAATTTAAAATGGAAGGAATAATTGCTGTATCATTCACTTTTACAACTATCAAATTCATCCATTTTGATTTATTGTAAAATATTGCTCCTTTTGCAACAACACTATCGATGTAATTTTGATTTACTGGAAGGTCTTCTGCTTTAATAGTTATTCCACTTTTTGCCCTCCTATCAATAGCTTTTTGTGATAAAAATTGTAGTGGATTATTAATGGAAAAAGAAGAATTATTTTTATCGCTAAAAGTAACCGCATAACGTTGCTGAGAAAAAATGGAAGGAGATATACCAACTAATAAAACAATAAAAAGTAGTTTTTTAATTGCCATAGGATGATAATGTCATGGTAACGTCGTAGCCTAAACTTCTTTCCCATACAAATGAAGAAGAATCATAAACATTTTTGATTTCCACACTTTTTTTATACACCATTCCAACACCTTTAGCGTATTTTTCTTGAAAAAAATTTTCTTCAATTAATGGAGAAAATTCATATTGTAAAACTGTTAAGACCGAATTTAAAGTATTTCCACCAATAACCTCCGCATTGTCTATAACGGTATATTTATATTCCATACTAGCCAAATTGTTCATCGAATTTCCATTCCACGTTTTATTTTTTTTAACAGGAAATATCAATTTCACAAAACGAACATTTTCTTCCACTTTCTGAAAATTGGTGGTGGTTATTTTGCTATTCCAAACATCAATTAATTCCCAAGCCGTAGTATCATTTTCTTTACGATAACGAATAATTTTAAAAGCTTCATCACCTTCTAAATCTGTAAATTTTGAATCTACCACTTCCTTGATTTTAAAATAAGAGGTATCAATTGTATCCGTAAAATCATCGTAATAAAAAGAATCCACATCATAAATTATGTATCTTCCTACTTCCAAACCCGCATAATCATACCCTAAATCAGGTGGAATAACTTCTTCTTTTTTTGAACAAGAAAAAATAAAGATACTGATAAGAAAAAATATGTACAATGAATTTCTCATACGTTAAAATTACGAAAAATAGTGTATCCAATTATACTTTATCTATGAAACCTCCACCAATCAAATCATTTCCTTCGTAAAAAACAGCAGATTGTCCGGGTGCTACACCTTGTACTTCTTCATAAAATTCTATTTTTATTCTACCATCAGGAGTAGTAGAAATAGTACTATTGGCACCTTTATCCTTATAACGAATTTTGCTAACTGCTTCCATTTCAGGAGGCAACTTTTCATATTTAACGATATTTGCGTTTCTAACAAACACTTCTTTGGTATTCAAATCTTCTTTAGTACCTAAAACTACGCTATTGGTTGCTGCATCTATTTTAACTACATAACGAGGATCGCCAAAAGCGACAACTAATCCTTTTCGTTGACCAATGGTATAAAAAGGATAACCATCGTGCTGACCGATAACATTGCCCTCAACATCCACAAAATCGCCACCAGCAACCTTCTCTTCCAATCCTTCTACTCTCCGTTTTAAAAAGCCACGGTAATCATTATCAGGAACAAAACAAATTTCAAAACTTTCGCCTTTTTTGGCTAAATCTTCATAACCTCTATCTAATGCCATTTTTCTAATTTCTGGCTTGGAAAAACCTCCTAATGGAAAAAGTGTACGTGCTAAGCTTTCTTGACTTAGTCCCCAAAGCACATAGGACTGGTCTTTATTTCTATCTAAGCCTTTTGAGATAACATAGCGATTATTTTCTTTTCTCACTTGAGCATAATGTCCAGTTGCTATAAACTCACAACCCAATTGGTCGGCTCTTTTAAGTAGTGCTTCCCATTTTATGTGTGTATTACAAAGCACACAAGGGTTTGGAGTTCTTCCTGCTAAGTATTCATCTACAAAATTATCGATAATGTGGTCACCAAATTCCTTTCTAATGTCTAAAATAATATGATGAAAACCCAATTCTACAGCCAACAATCTGGCATCATTGATATCATCTAAGCTACAACAACCAGTAGTTTTTCTAGTTCCTCCTGAAGATTCATAATCCCAAGTTTTCATGGTAATGCCAACCACTTCATAGCCCTGTTCATGCAACAGCATTGCAGCTACAGAACTATCTATACCACCACTCATGGCAACTAATACTTTTTCTTTTTTAATCACAACAAATTTTTAATACTTGGGGTTTACGAGTTCTTCTGGGAACGCCTCATTTTCGGGAATATATTTTATTCCTTCCATGTCGATAATGTTATCATCTTTATTCGCATCAACTCTAACTCCATTTTTATATTCTTCTTTTTTTCTTACTGTTGTTCCGTCTTGTTCGTAAAAAGTCCAAAAACCATCCCTTGCACCACGAATAAATGTACCAGAAACTACCTTTTTACCATTGCTATCGTAATAAGTAGCTCTGCCTTCTAGCTCTCCATTCACATAAGTAGCAGCTAATTTTTCTTTCCCATCGATAAAATATTGTTTCCAAATCCCATTTTCAAAATCATTGGTATATTCTTTTTCTTCAGTAACCTGACCATTACTGTAATAAACTTTCCAAGAACCTTCTCTTTTTCCATTGATATAAAACTCATCAGCCATTTTAAAACCATCGGTGCTGTAATAAGACCAAACACTATCTTTTAATTGATTTTCATATTTTCCAGCAGCTTTTAACTCTCCTGTTTCATAATAAACATTGGCATAAGATACAGCTCCAAAATGAGTCATCTTTACTTGCAATTTCCCTGTATCGTAGAAATAAATAAATTCTCCAATAGGCTGATCGTCTTTAAAATTTCCTTTATAACGTATCATTCCGTTGTCATGATATTTTTTCCATAATCCTTGTTTTTTACCTTGTGCATCAGTCAGATTTTCATCTTGAGAGAAGCTAAATAAAGTAAAACAAGTAAATAGTATTACAAATAAATTTTTCATAAGAACCACAAAATTAGTAATTAACTACATTAGTTTGAACAATTATTGTACTTCAACTTTAAAATGCAAAGTATTAACGTTGAATATATCTATTTTATTTAATCTTTTTCTTAAAAAAACATCGATTAATAAGCTATGTTAAACTACAATAGTATCGTACAAGTCTAATTTATATTGTATAAACCAAATTAATTAATTTCTTTTGCTCTCCTAAATTAAAACTTATGAAAATTACAAAGTATTTAATGCTAGTTGTTGCTACAAGCACATTATTATTTTCATGCAAAGATGATAGTAATAAAGATAAAACTACAACATCAGTAGTTGAAGAAAACGATTCTAACTTTGTTTGGAAAACGGAACAATTTGCTGATATTAAAATTGGACGTTACCGAATAAACAGTTGGGACAAATTAAGTCTTCAACAAAAAAAATTAGCTTATTATTTAACGCAAGCTGGATATGCTGGAAGAGATATTATTTGGGATCAAAATTATCGCTACAACTTAAGAATAAGAAAAGCTTTAGAAAATATCGTACAAAACTATAGTGGCGACAAAGAAGTTGAAGATTGGAAAAACTTTATGATTTACACCAAAAGAGTTTGGTTTGCTAATGGAATTCACCACCACTATTCGATGGATAAATTTATACCCAATTTTTCTAAAGATTACTTTGCTACTTTAATAAAAGATACCAAGACTGAATTAGCTCCAGAAATTGTTGAAGTTATTTTTAATCCAGAAATCGACAATAAAAAAGTTAGCCTTGACGCTAATAACGATTTGCTATTAGCATCTGCAAGCAACTTTTACGGACCTGATGTAACTGAAAAAGAAGCATCTGATTTTTATACTTCTAAAGTAGAAAAAAGCAACAACGAACCACTTTCTTTCGGTTTAAATTCACAATTAGTTAGAGGTGCGAATGGATTAGAAGAAAAAGTTTGGAAATCTGGCGGAATGTATAGTCAAGCCATAGATGAAATTATTAAATGGTTAGAAAAAGCTGTTAAAGTAGCAGAGAACGAAGCTCAAGGAAATGCTTTAAAATTATTAATTGACTATTATGAAACAGGCGATTTAACAACTTGGGATAAATACAACGTAGCATGGTGTGCTGCCACAGCAGGAGATATTGATTACATTAATTCTTTTATTGAAGTTTATAACGACCCACTTGGATACAAAGGTTCTTTTGAAACAGTTGTTCAAATTAATGATTTTGATGCTTCTGAAAAAATGGCTGTTGTTGCTGAAAATGCACAATGGTTTGAAGATAATTCAACCATTTTACCTGAACATAAAAAAGAGAAAGTGGTTGGTATAACTTATAAAGTTGTTGAAGTTGCTGGTGAATCTGGTGATTCTTCTCCTTCAACCCCAATTGGAGTAAATTTACCTAACGCAGACTGGATAAGAACCAAGCATGGTTCAAAATCGGTAAGTTTAGGAAATATTATTGATGCTTACAGTAAAGCAGGTGGAGGTGAACTATTAAAAGAATTTTCTTACAATGAAGAAGAAATTGCTCGTAATGAAAAATTTAATGATGTGGCTGATAAAATGCACACTGCTTTACATGAAGTTATCGGACATGCTTCTGGAAAAATTAACAAAGGAGTAAGTACTGAAGCATTAAAAAACTATTCTTCTACTTTGGAAGAAGCAAGAGCTGATTTAGTTGGTTTATATTATTTGATGGATAACAAATTAGTTGAAATGAAATTATTACCTTCTTTAGAAGCTGGTAAAGCTGCTTATGATGATTACATCCGAAATGGTATGATGACTCAATTAATCCGTTTGGAACCAGGTGCAATTATAGAAGAAGCCCACATGAGAAACAGGCAACTAGTTGCTGCTTGGGCTTTTGAAAAAGGACAAAAAGATAACGTAATTGAGAAAATGGTGAAAGATGGTAAAACTTATTTTGTAGTAAAAGATTACGAAAAATTAAGAAGCATTTTTGGTGAATTATTAATGATTATCCAAAAAATAAAATCAGAAGGAGATTACAAAGCGGGAAAAGTATTAGTAGAAAATTATGGAGTTCAAGTTGACCAAGCATTACACAAAGAAGTATTAGCAAGAGTTGCTAAATTGAATATCGCTCCTTATGGTGGTTTTATTAACCCTAAATTAGTTCCTATAACTAATGCTAAGGGAGAAATAACCGACATCAAAGTTGAATATCCTAAAGATTTTACTGAACAAATGTTAGATTATGCAAAGAGATATTCTTTTTTACCTGACGAAAATTAATTAAAAGAGAAGTGCGATTTACAAAGTCCTGACGCTTACCGTTAGGACTTTTTTGTTATTTTTGGTTACGCTTTATCTTGACTATATTTTATGAAACCAATATTAACAATAGGCTTACTCGTTTTATCCAATACCTTTATGACAATGGCTTGGTACGGTCATTTAAAATTTGCAGAATGGAAATGGTTTAACAAATTGGGTTTGGTTGCCATTATTTTAATGAGTTGGGGGTTGGCATTTTTTGAATATTGTTTTCAAGTTCCTGCTAACCGGATTGGCTTTAAAAATAATGGCGGTCCCTTTAGTTTAGTAGAATTAAAGGTAATTCAAGAAGTAATTACATTGGTAGTTTTTGTAATTTTTACCCTACTGGTTTTTAAAACTGAAACTTTTAAATGGAACCATTTCGTAGGTTTCACCTTGCTTATTTTGGCGGTCTATTTTATTTTTAAAAAATAAAAGCAAAGGGATATTCCCCTCTTGAGAGGGGTTAGGGGTGTGTTTTATACAACACCACCAATTTTTCCTTTTATCAAGGGTAATTTCATTTTTAATACACTGAACTATTCGTTAGGCTTTTTTTACAAACTTTGTATTCAAATAGTATAGGTTTTAAAAAAAGTATGATAATTTAGCCGAAGGTAAAAATAAACACTAAAAACATGAAGATTCATTTGGTATCAGGAGGTTGTGGTTTTGTTGGCAGAAACATGGTTAAACGGTTGTTTAACACAACAAAAGACAACATTCTATTTATAGATGATTTATCAGTAGGCACACATCCAACAACATGGATAAACCAACCGTTAGTTGAAGAAAAAAATGGCGTTCAATTTTATGGTTCTGAAAAAAGACTCCAATATATAGAAACAGATTTCCGTGAATTCGTTATGGAAATGGCAAAAGATGCTTCCTACATTAAAACCAACTATGGCTTAGCTATTGAAAATTTTTCTGATGTATTTCACTTTGCTGCAATTGTGGGTGGTAGAGCAAAAATAGATGGAGACCCTTTAATGGTAGCAAGAGATTTGTCTATTGATGCTGAATTTTTTTACTGGATAACCCGTCAAAAACCAGCAAGAGTTTTATATCCTAGTTCTAGTGCCGCATATCCAATTAACTTACAAACGGAGTCTGGAGCCATTGCTCTTAAAGAAAGTGACATTGATTTTAATGATATGGGGCAACCAGACATGACTTATGGATGGACAAAGCTTACAGGAGAATTCTTAGCAAAGATTGCAGCTTCTCACTATGGCATTCATATTACTTGCATTCGACCTTTTTCAGGTTATGGTGAAGATCAGGACTTAACCTACCCTACTCCTGCAATTGCCAGAAGAGCAGCCTTAAAAGAAGATCCTTTTGAAGTTTGGGGAACTGGAAAACAAGGTAGAGATTTTGTGCATATTGATGATGTGTTAGATGTTACTTTGCTTGCCATGGATAAAATTGGTGATGGAATGGCAATAAATATTGGTCACGGAAAATTGACTTCATTTTTAGAATTAATTGAAGTATTTTCTGAATTTGCTGGATATCAACCTACCGTTAAACAACTACTCGACAAACCTGTAGGAGTTCATGCTGTTATTCTGATATGACTTGGGTAAAAGAAAATTTGGGTTGGGAACCAAAAATTTCGATAAAAGAAGGGATGAAAAGAGTTTATGATGCGGCTCTAAAAAATGTTGAGAAAGGTAACTAATCGAGCATGACAAAGATTGTTTTATTTGGTCCAGGACCACTATTTAAAGGTGGTATAGCAAATTATAATACTTCTCTTGCCAAAGCTTTTGATAAAGAAAATGGTACAGAAGTTCATATTGTTTCCTGGACTCAACAATATCCAGCCATTATCCCTAGAGATTTTATAGATAGAAAAAGCAAAGTTGATCAATTGGAAGGCACTTCTATTAAGGTACATTATGTTACCAATTACAATAGAATTTCTACTTGGTATGAAACCATAAAACTGATTAAAGAAATTGACCCAAAAATGGTTGTTTTCCAATGGTCTATCGCTATACAAGGTATTCCTCTCGGTAAAATAGTGCGAAAACTAAAAAAAACAACAGGTATTGAAATTATTTTTGATTTACACTTCGTTATCCAAAAAGAAGGTAGCAAATTAGATAATTCTTTTACCAAATACGGAATTGGAAAAGCAGATAAGTATATCGTTCACTCCCTCCAAACAGCAGATGAATTAAAAACCCTTTTCCCTAATCAGGCTTTCAACATTGAATCTAAAAATCAGCATTCAACTGGTTCTTCCAAAGAGATTATTAAATTATATCATCCCGTTTATGATATGTTTAAACCTGATGCTAATTTTGATGTATTCTCTCAAAAAGAAGCCTTAAACCTTAATAAATATGTTTTTCTGTTTTTCGGATTTATCCGAAAATATAAAGGGCTGCATCATGTAATTCCTGCTTTTGCTAAATTAGCTGAAACGAGAGACGATGTTTCGCTATTAATTGTTGGTGAATCTTTTTGGCAAACGTTAGACAATACTAAATTTTCCACCCAATTAAAAAAAATGTTATTTAGTGCAGCAAAATCAATCTTCCTTAAAAAAACCGACAACGAGCAAGATTACAATCCATTAAGTTTAGTGGAAAAAATGAATATTAAAGATAAAGTAACTGTTATCAATGATTTTGTTCCTAATGAAGATGTTCACAACTATTTTCAGGTAGCTGATGCCATTTTACTCTTTTATGAAACCGCAACTCCATCAGGTGTTGAGTCTATTTCATATAATTTTAAAATCCCTATACTTGCAACTAAAGTGGGTCATTTCCCTGAAACAATAAAAGATGGTTTTAATGGTTATTTAGCAGAAGCAGATAATATTGATGATATGACTGCCGCAATGTTAAAACAAATAGAACATCCTATTAATAAGTCAAACATTGAGGAAACAACCAAAGAAATGAGTTGGATGAATTATGCTAAAGCGATTTGGGGAGCAAAAAACTAAATTTCTTTCTCAATGTTATACTGATTTCTAACGCTTGAAGTTCGTGAAATTAGTTCTCCTAAAAACCCTGCAACAAACAACAAAGAACCCAATATCATTGCGGTTAAGGAGATATAAAAATATGGATTATCGGTAACTAAAATTGCTTTAATTCCTTTGCTTAAATAAACTATTTTAGCAATTCCGATGTAAGCTGCACTTAAAAATCCAACACCAAACATTAAAGTTCCTAACGAACCAAACAAATGCATCGGACGTTTTCCGAATTTGGAGATAAAAGTGATGGATAATAAATCTAAAAAACCATTGATAAAACGTTCTAACCCAAACTTGGTAACTCCGTATTTTCGTTCTTGATGGGCAACCACTTTTTCGGTTATTTTTGTAAACCCAGCCCACTTTGCTAAAACAGGAATATAACGGTGCATTTCACCATACACCTCAACTGTTTTTATCACCTCTTTGCGATAAGCTTTTAAACCACAGTTAAAATCATGTAAGTTTTTTATTCCCGACATTCTTCGTGTTGCAGCATTAAATAATTTAGTAGGTAATGTTTTAGTAATGGGGTCGTAACGTTTCTTTTTCCAACCAGAAACCAAATCCCAACCTTCGTTTACTATCATGCGATACATTTCTGGCAATTCATCAGGACTATCTTGTAAATCGGCATCCATGGTAAACACCACATTGCCATTTGCCGCAGCAAAGCCAATATTTAAACCAGCCGATTTGCCATAATTTCTTCTAAATTTAATCCCTCTAAGGTGGGTATTTTGATGTTGTAATTCCTCAATAACTTTCCACGAATTGTCGGTACTTCCATCATCGACATAAATAATTTCGTACGAAAAATTATTTTCTTGCATCACTTTGCTTATCCAATCGGTTAGTTCTTTCAGCGACTCCTCTTCGTTAAATAAGGGAATAACAATTGATATGTCTAAATTTGAGTTCATTACCGCCCAAAGATAATAAAAGAATATTTTTTTATTAAGGTTTGCCTATAAATTAAAACTAATCTCTACTTTTGCATTGGGCAAGTCTTATACGACCAGCTCCTGCTAAACTTCCCCAGGCTGGGAACAGAGCAAGGATAAGCGGTTGTAGCGGTGCGATGTAAGTAGCTTGCCCACTTTTTTCCCTCTCATTTTTTTGATAAATTGGCTAACTGATAAAATTCTTTAGTAGTTATCTATCCAAAAGTTAAAAATAGTAGTTATATTTATTCATTATTAAAGCCTAAAATAATGAAAACAATTCTATCTTTTTTATTAGTTTTTACATTTTCTAACTTAACTATTGCCCAAACAACTGCAATACCAGATGCTAATTTTGAACAAGCGTTGATAAACTTAGGGTTGGATGCGACTATAGATGGACAGGTACTTACTGCTAATATCGACACCCTAACTTCTTTGGATGTTTCTTTTAAAAATATTAGTGATTTAACAGGAATAGAAGCTTTTATTGCTTTAATTTATTTTAATTGTCGTTATAATCAAATCACAAACATAGATGTTACTCAAAATACTGCTTTAACTAGTTTGATTTGTGCTCAAAACTATCTAACAAGTTTAGATGTTACCCAAAATATTATTTTAACTGATTTTCAGTGTTATCAAAATCAATTAACAAGTTTAGATGTTACACAGAATAATACTTTAAGTAAGTTACGGTGCGATGGCAACTCATTAACAAGTTTAGATATTACGCAGAACACTTCTTTAACTTATTTGGATTGTTATGAAAATAACTTAACAAGTTTAGATGTTACACAGAATACAGTTTTAACACATTTGAATTGCTTTTATAATCAATTAACAAGTTTAGATCTTACGCAGAATACTGCTTTATCAATTTTAGAGTGTTCTATAAATAACTTAACAAGCTTAGATGTTACTCAGAATACGGCTTTAACTGATTTAGGTTGTACTAACAATCTATTAACAGGTTTAGATGTTACGCAGAACACTTCTTTAACTATTTTAGAGTGCTATTATAATAATGAACTAACCTGTTTAAATGTAAAGAATGGAAACAATACTAACTTCTTATTATTTGTTGCAATTGGTAACCCACTTTTAACCTGTATTGAAGTTGATAATGTTGCTTATTCAACAACTAATTGGACAAACATAGACCCAGCTTCATCTTTTAGCACATGGTGTAATAACCCATGCTCTGTAGGAATAGAAGAAAACAGTTTATCCAACTTATCCCTTTACCCCAATCCAACAACAGGAAACATTACCATTGATTTAGGAGAAGTTAAACAAGGTGTAAAAGCAACGTTAACGAATAGTTTAGGGCAAGTAGTATTAACACAAAATTATGTTTCTACTACTTACATTAACCTTAATTTAGCTTACCCAAATGGCTTGTATTTTTTAACTTTAGCAACAGCTAGAGAAGTTATTTCCAAAAAAATAATTAAGCAGTAAATTGCCCACTTTTTTGGTAACTTAGTAAAATGAAAATCAGTCTATTCGTTTTTTTTATTTCTTTTTGCTTTTTTAGTTGCACTAAAAAATGTGGCGAATGTGCTGTGGTAGAATTTGAAGCGGATGGCGTTACCGTTAAACAAAAAACGTTAATGGGCGAATATTGTGGGAGTGATGCCAAACAACAAGCAGAAGAAAAAGCCATTGCCGATGGCATTACCTGTTCTATTTGCCACGTTGAGTGTAATTAAGTAAATAATAACAAATCTTACAAGCAACTTCAGTAAGTAATTTTACGTATTTTATCTAATTACCGTTTGATAATGGGTAACTATTTGAAATACTACTGTTTGCTAATTTCAATTTTTTTTGGAATCACTACACAAGGTCAATATTTGTGCGACGAGGAACTCCATTTTATTAAAAAACAAAAAAAAATAGTTCAGAAAAAAGCTAAAACCATTGCAAATTCTTGGATTTTAGCAAATTCCGATGATTTAAATATTCCTAATGACATCAAGTTGTCTCAACTAAATTTTGAACCTAAAAAAGGCGAAAATTGGGATTCAGTTGATTCTTTATTATGCGTAAAAAAGGATAAAGAATTAATTAATAAAGCCATTCAAAAATTGCAACAAAACCAATATGTGGTTTACCATATCAGGGCATATTTTAATTTTCCAAATACCATCAACCCCGAAATTAGAAGTATGTTATATTTTGATTTCGACATCAATGGGAATTTGATTAGAGCCGTTATTCGGGAAAAAGAATTTAGCCCTTTTTCCGAAACGTATTACCATTAGTGCATAAAGCCTAATAACCATGTCCCAATACCCGAGCGTGGGCTTTTGAACAAACGGTGCGAAATCCTTTGTA
>PFUQ01000143.1 GCA_002790175.1 Flavobacteriales bacterium CG_4_9_14_3_um_filter_32_8 | reverse complement strand
GTGCAATGCACTTTTGTCTAATCGGTAACTTCCATCGGCATTGGCAGGAAGTAAAATTTCGCGGTAGCCATCATCAATATAATTTTGGCTGTATTGAAACCGATCCAGTTTTTGCATGGCATGGTAACGAACAGCAGAAAAAGCACCATCGGTACCAAAAATTAAATCGGATTTTACTTCAGATTTTGTTTTTGTTTTGGTGTTTTCCAAATAAACAATTCCATTTTCTAAATCTACCCCCGTACATTTTTCGTTGTAGAAAATCTTCGCATTGCCACTTTCTTCAGCAATGTCCATCATTTTTGCATTTAATCCACCTCGAGAAACTGAATATATTGCCTGACCTTCTTTTCCATAAGGTTGATAAGTCAAATTTCCCATCTTATCGTGCATTATTCTTCCTGACATTGGAATGGCAATTTTTCTTATTTCATCGCCAACACCAACTGTATCTAACGCTTTCCATCCTCTAGTGGAAAGGGCTAAATTGATAGATTTTCCAGCAGAGATATCTGCTTTTCGAATGTCAGATCGAGCTTCAAATAGTTGCACTTGATAACCTGCTTTTGATAAGTAAACTGCCCATAATGAGCCAACTAATCCTGCTCCTACAATTGTTGCTGTTTTCATTTTAGTTTATAGTTTATGAGGTTTAAAGTTTGTCCCATCCCCAACCCTTCCCATAGGGAAGGGAGTTTTCCCTTCCGTCAGCTGACGGAGGTTAGGGGAGAATTTGTAGCTTTTAATTTCAAATTTCTAATCTCTAATTTTTATAGCTTCAGCTAGTATTTCCCCGAATTTATAAATGTCCATAAAGCTATTGTATAAAGGCACGGGAGCTAAACGAATAACATTTGGCTCTCTCCAATCGGTAATAACACCTTTTTCTAATAATTTATTAAAAAGGGCTTTTCCATAACCATGAGCAACCACCGAAACCTGACAACCACGTTCGTTCCAATTGCGTGGAGTGATAATTTCGAGGGAAGAATTTACGATTGACGATTTTGGATTGACGATTTGAGATTGGAGATTAGTGTTTATTTCGTCGATGATAAATTCTAAATAACCTGACAATAAATGTTGTTTTTTTAGGAGTTTTTCCATGCCCACTTCGTTAAAAATATCTACTGAAGCTTTGTGTGCAGCCATCATTAAAACAGGAGCGTTGCTCATTTGCCAAGCTTCTGCCGATTTCATGGGTTTAAACCCTTTTTCCATTAAAAAGCGGGTTTCCTTTTCGTGTCCCCACCAACCTGCGAAACGAGGTAATTCGGTATTGTTGCAATGTTTTTCGTTCACATAAATTCCCGATACTCCACCAGGTCCAGAGTTTAAATACTTATAAGAACACCAGCAAGCAAAATCGACCTTCCAATCGTGTAAGTTGAGTTCAATATTTCCAGCAGCATGGGCTAAATCGAAACCACAATAAGCACCAACTTTATGAGCAGCTTCTGTAATGCTTTTCATGTCAAAAACTTGTCCTGTAAAGTAGTTTACACCACCAATCATTACACAAGCTAATGAGCTACCAGCCTCTTCAATGGCTTTAATAAAATCTTCGTTTCTAATGGTTCGTTCGCCTTCACGGGGAACAACTTCAATCAATGCTTCGTCAGGGTTAAATCCAGCACTTCTAATTTGCATTTCAAGAGCGTATTGGTCGGATGGAAATGCTTTTGCTTCGCAAACAATTTTATAGCGTTGTTGAGTTGGTCGGTAAAATGATACCATTAATAAATTTAGGTTAACGGTAAGGTTGTTCATTACCACCACTTCTTTTGGTAAAGCACCAACAATTTTTGCAACAGGTTCAGCAAATTGTTCGTGGTAAGAAAACCAAGGATTTTTTGCATGAAAATGACCTTCAACACCCCAATTTGCCCAATCTTCTAATTCCTGTTGAATGTAAGTTGATACGGATTTTGGTTGTAATCCTAATGAATTTCCTGTAAAATAAATGGTTTCCTTTCCATTAATTACTGGGATGTAAAACTGATTTCGATAAGCTTTTAATTCATCTTGTTCATCCAGTTGCAACGCAAAAGCAGCATTATTTTCGTAGTTCATCTCATCTTTTTAGGATGGTAAAGATAAGGAAGAAAGTTGAAAAATTGAAAGTTAAATGTTCAAAGTGAGTTGTTCGGGCAAAAGTCGAAAAGTTATTCGGTGATAATTAGTTACGCCATGTTTTCTAATTGCATTTCTGTGTGCTATTGTTGGATATCCTTTGTTGTTTTTCCAATCGTAATAAGGAAATTCTTGATGTATTTTTAAAAGATATTCATCACGATATGTTTTTGCTAAGATAGATGCAGCTGCAATGGATAAATACTTTCCATCACCTTTAATAATACATTCATGAGGAATAGTTGGATAAGGTTTAAATCGGTTGCCATCAATTAGTAATAATTCAGGTGTTGTGGTTAGTTGGTCAATAGCTCTGTGCATTGCCAAAAAGGAAGCATTTAAAATATTTATTTTATCAATTTCATGATTATCCACTATTCCAACAGCAAAAGCAATGGCTTCTTTTTCAATTTCTAGTCTTAATACATCTCTTTTTTTTTCGGTTACTTGTTTGGAATCGTTGAGTAGTTTGTTTTTGTAATCTTTAGGCAAAATTACAGCTGCAGCATAAACAGGACCAGCTAAACAGCCTCTACCAGCTTCATCGCAACCAGCTTCGATTAGTTTCTTTTGGAAATAGGTTTTAAGCATATGTGTTATTAGTTACTCACCCACCTAACCTCCCTCAAGGGAGGGATTTCTATCCGTCAGCTGACGGAAGATTATGAGGAGTGATTTTATTTATGTTTCAATCGTTTTCTGAATCGAAGCCCAAAGTAAATCGGCTGTTTTTTTCCAGTTAAACTTTTTTACTTGCTTCTTTCCTTTTTCTATTAATTCATTTCTTAATTTAACATCAGTTGTAATTGTTAACATAGCATTAGCAATATCAGCTACAGAAAATGGATCAACTAAAATTCCAGCATCCTCAACAACTTCGGGCATAGAAGTTATATTGGAAGTAATAATTGGAATGCCACAACTCATGGCTTCCACTAAAGGAATTCCAAATCCTTCAAAAATAGGCACATAAGTTAGTGCATAAGCAGCCGCTGTAATTTTATACAATTCGTTTTCACTAACTCTACCTGTAAAAATAATGTCGTTTTTAAAATTTAATTCTTGGTAAGTTTGTTCAATTTCTTCTGTCCACCACATTTTTTTTCCAACAACAAGTAACTTAAAATCAGAGTTAGAGGCTATTTTAAACTGCTCAAATGCTTTAAAGAGATTAATTAAATTTTTTCGAGGATGTAAAGTGCCTACAAATAAAAAGAAAGGTTTCCCTGCTGAATATTTATTTTGTATGAAGGTGATTTCCTCTTTAGCAATGGGTTTAAAGTTTTCGTTTGGACCATTGTAAACAACATCAATCTTAGTAGAATTTATAGCGTAGGTTTTAATAATATCTTGTTTTGAAAATTCGGAAACTGTGGCAATCCTATCTGCTTTTTTTGCAAATTTTGGGAAGTTTTTACAATAATAATTTCTCAGATTTTTCGGTAAAAATTCAGGATAATGTTCAAAATTCAAATCGTGTATAATGCTTAGGGTTTTGGTTCTGGTTTTTAGAGGAAGCATTCCATCTGTACTAATAAAAATATCAGCATTTATTCTTTTTAACAATCGGTATAAGGAAAATTGATACCATAGTTGGTATAGCAATGGATGTCTTGCTTGTGGTCCAATAACTATTGCTTCGATATTTTTAGCAAAAATAAAATCAGGATGAGGCTGACGATCAAAAATAAATACAAAAGCTACATTTGGATTATCGATAGTGATATGCCTAAATGTTTCGTAAGTAAACCAACCAATTCCATCCATTTGGTTGTTTAATAAAAGACGTGTATTTACAGCTATTTTCAAAAGCTAAATTTTTTTACGAAAGTAATAATATTGAATAAGATAAGTTATTTTTGTTTCAAATCAATCTTAGTGCAAAGAAAATTTATATCCAATTTAGCCCTTTTATTATTTTTTAATTTTTTAATAAAACCATTTTGGATTTTTGGAATAGATAGAACTGTGCAAAATACAGTTTCGGCTGAAGAGTATGGTATCTATTTTACATTATTCAATTTTTCGATGTTGTTTAATATCTTATTAGACTTAGGAATTACCAACTACAACAATAAAAACATTGCACAGCACCAACAGTTATTGGCAAAATATTTTTCTGGAATTGTGGTGTTTAAATTTTTGCTAGCTATTCTCTATTTTTTAATCACTTTTATCGTTGGGTATCTAGTTGGTTATGATTCAAGTAGGTTTTATCTGTTGTTATTTCTTGCTATCAATCAATTTTTAATCTCCTTTATTCAATATTTACGTTCCAATATTGCAGGATTGCAACTATATACCCTTGATAGTATGTTATCGGTATTAGACAAAACCCTAATGATAGGATTTTGTGCGATTTTACTATGGGGAAATACGTTTGATATTCAATTTCAATTGATGCATTTTGTGTATGCTCAAACGTTAGCTTATGCAATTACTTTATTGGTTGTTTTTGTCATCGTTTTAGTAAAGTCGAAACAATTTAAGTTTAAGTTAAATAAATCATTTTCAATTTTAATATTAAAACAAACCTATCCTTATGCATTGTTAATATTAACGATGACATTTTATTACCGATTGGATGCGATAATGCTAGATGTAATGTTAGAAAATGGTGAAAAGCAGGTAGCAATTTATGCTCAAGCTTACCGATTGATGGATGCTTCTAATCAAATAGGGGTTTTATTTTCGGCGTTATTGTTGCCCATGTTTGCAAACATGATAAAGAATAAGAAAAAATTAGATGGCTTGGTTCGGCTTTCTTTTAGTTTACTTTTTGTCCCAGCTATAATTCTTGCTACTGTATGCTATTTTTTTCCCCATCAAATAATGAATATTTTGTACCATTCTAATGCATCAGATTCTGCTCCAGTTTTAAGTTTATTGATGTTCTGTTTTGTTGCTATATGTTCTACTTATATTTTTGGAACACTACTTACTGCCAACGGAAATTTAAAGGTTTTAAATAAGTTAGCAATAGGAGGAGTATTGCTTAACTTTGTGTTGAATTTAATTTTAATTCCTAAATATCAAGCTGTTGGCTCAGCAGTGGCTAGTTTAATAACTCAATTTATTATCGTGTTTTTACAAATTATTATTGTAAAAAATGTGTTTAAATTTAAGGTTAATTACAAGCTGTTAGGTAGTTTAATTTTGTATATTTTGTTTGTATTTTTTGTATTTAAAATCATCAATAGCTATGTTTCTGGTTTTATTTTTCAATTGACTTTAGCCATTTCTTTAGCAATTCTTTTTGGAGTAATTGTTCGGTTAATCAATATAAAAAAAATGGTTCAGATTCTTATTGATAAGGAGCTTTAATGAAATTGATAAAAAATAGGTATTTTTGTATTTCTTAAAAAAATTTCGCCTTAATTAAATAAATATTGTAAAATTAGAAATGGAACATAATAAAGAAAAAATAGTTGGCTTAGATTCTGGAAATTTAATTGTATTTTTTTATAAATGGAGAAAACCTCTGCTCATAGTTACCTTAATAGCTTTACTTTCATCTATTGTTGTTTCTTTACTCATCGAAAATAAATATGAATCAACTGTTGTACTTTTTCCAACAACAACAAATTCTATATCAAAAGCTTTATTCTCTGAAAATAATTCAGGAAAAGAAGATATTTTAAGGTTTGGAGAAGAAGAAGAAGCAGAGCAGATGCTCCAAATTTTAAACTCTGATGAGATTAGAAATAAAATCATCCAAAAATATAATTTACTTCAGCATTACGATATTGATGCAGATGATGAATACAAAAATACTAAACTTCAAAAGGAATATGAAAATAATGTAACTTTTGAACGTACCAAATTTATGTCAGTTGAAATTAATGTGTTGGATCATAATGCTGATACAGCCTCAATGATTGCAAATGATATCGCTTCGTTGTTGGATACTGTTAAAAATAGGATGAGAAGAGAAGTTGCATTAGAAGCATTACAAATTGTAGAAACTGAACATAACAGTCAAATCGCTTATATTGATGAACTAAATGATTCGTTAAATGGTATTAGGAAATTAGGAATAATAAATGTTCAAACACAATCAGAAAGATTGACCGAGCAAATGGCTATTGCTATTTTACAAGGTAAAAATAGTGCAGTTGCTGTTTTAAAAGATAGGCTAGATACATTGAGCAAATATTCAGGAATATTTACCAGTGTTCAGGATGAGATTACTTTGGAGCAGAAAAGGTTAACTTTAATTCGCTCTAAGTACCGCGAAATTAAGGTTGACGCTGAAAAAAGTTTGCAACACAAATTTATTGTTAATAACGCTTTTCCTGCAGAAAAAAAATCATACCCAATTCGATGGTTAATAGTTGTAGTATCAACATTAGCATCCTTTTTGTTAGCTTTAGTTTTTATCTTATTTTTAGAAAGTATAAAATCTATTAAATTTAATTAAATGAATTTTAACCAATCCTATACCAATTTAACCTCATTTTTTTTAAGTAAATATAAGGTGTTTACTGTTGTTGGTTTATTAGCGATTGTTTTTTCAATTTTATTTTCTTCTTCTTATTTTATTCCTCCGCAATATAAGGCTGAAGCAGTTTTGTATCCTTCCAACTTAGGGCAATATAGTACAGAATCTTCTACCGAACAATTACTTCAATTTTTTTATGGAAATGACATTAGAGATAGTATTGTTGCTAAATTTGATTTAATAAATCATTACAAAATTGACACTACATCGAATGGATATTATTATAGATTAAACAAAGAATACGATGAAAATGTATCCATCAACAAAACTAATTTTGAATCTGTTCAGATTGAGGTAATGGACATTAATCCAGTTATTGCAAGAGATATTGTTTTAGAATTAATTCATCAGGTAAATAACAAAATCAGAACACTTCATCAAATAAAAGCAAAGGAAGTGGTCGTTATTACTAACAATCAATTGGATAATAAAAAAGTGTTAATAGATACCTTAGAAGCTCAAATAAGGAGGTATAGTATAAAGTATGGCTTGTTAGATTACACTCAACAATCAAGAGAAGTTACAGCAGGTTACATGAATATGTTGTTGGAGAATAAAAAAGGCGAATCGATGCAAAAAGCTGAAAAATTGTTTGAAAACTTAAAAGAAGAGGGTCGGTATTTTCAAGATTTACACCATCAATTAAATCTTGCTAGGGAAGAGTATAGTAAAATATTAATAAGTTATGATGCCGCAGTAAGAGATGAGAATAAAAAATTAACATATACCAATACTATTGTTTTTCCAGAAGTTGCGGATAAAAAGTCCTACCCAATTCGTTGGTTAATTGTAGTGTTGTCCGTATTTGCAACTCTTCTTTTTACATACGTTATATTATTATTTAATAACCATTTAAAGGGTCAATAAACTAGTTTGCATCAATTATTAAAATCATATTGGATTTATATTTTTAGCTTTATTTTTATTGCGGCAAATAGTATATTAATTGCCAATGAGTTTTATTATTTAGCAATACTGCCTTTTGTTTTAGTCATTGTATTTATGGCTTTTTTTAATTTAGATAAGTTGATGTGGTTTATTGTTTTTACCACTCCTCTTTCACTAAATATTGAAGAATTAGAAATAGGAGGGATTGGTATGTATTTACCAACAGAACCTTTGATGTTTGGCATTATGTTGCTTTTCTTTTTAAAGTTAATTTATGAAAAAAATTACGATGCCGCCATTATCAAACATCCTATTACCATCGCTATTCTATTTAATTTGAGTTGGTTATTGATTACTTCATTAACTTCCGAAATGCCAGTTGTTTCCTTCAAATTTTTGTTAGCACGATTATGGTTTGTGGTTTGTTTTTATTTTATTGGAATACAGTTATTAAAGATTAGAAATAATTATAAAATATTTTTCTGGGCTTATCTAATACCACTTTCTTTTGTTATTATATACGCTGTAATTAGATTGGCAGGGTATAATTTTCAGGAAAAACCTGCACATTGGGTAATGCAACCATTTTTTAAAGACCATACTTCTTATGGAGCTATATTGGCGATGTATTTTCCGATATTGTTTTTGTTTACTGGTAAAAGCTATCCTACTTATCAAAAAGTATTTAGTATATTGTTAATTGGGATTTTCACCATTGGGTTAATTTTATCTTATACCAGAGCTGCATGGGTAAGCGTTATAGCTGCTTTTATTTTGTTTTTTATCTATAAATACAAGGTAAGGTTTAGTTGGTTGGCTACCCTTGTTTTAGTGTCAGGAATCATTCTATTGTTAAGTTGGAATTCCATCGTCATGAATCTAGAAAGAAATAATCAAGATTCTTCTGATAAATTATCCGAACATGTGGAGTCAATATCTAACGTATCAACCGATGCTTCTAATTTGGAGCGTTTAAACAGATGGAATTCTGCTTTTAAAATGTTTCAAGAGCGTCCATTTTTTGGTTGGGGACCAGGGACTTATGTTTTCCAATACGCACCTTTTCAATTAGCTAACGAAAAAACCATTATTAGTACTAATGCAGGAGATAATGGAAATGCACATAGCGAATATATTGGACCATTAGCAGAGTCTGGAGTTTTAGGTGCGTTGAGTTTTATTTTAATCATTTTAACTGTCTTTTATAGAGGTTCAATTTTATACCACCAACTCCCAAAAGGAGAACTAAAGAAAGTTGTATTAGCTACTTTATTAGGATTATTAACTTATGTAGTTCATGGAATGTTGAATAATTACTTAGATACAGACAAAGCTTCTGTCCCATTTTGGGGATTTATTGCGTTAATTGTTGCAATAGATATTTATCATTCAAAAAGTTTATCTGAACCTGAGGTAGAGTAATGCTATATCATCATTATAATCAACATCTTTCCTAAAATCATTTAATTTTTTTGATATTGCTTGAACCATATTTTCAACAGAATTATTCTTGTTCTGAATAAGTGATAACTCCAAATTTTCTATTCCAAACTCTTCATCTTTTTCATTGATTTGCTCAACAACTCCATCAGTATAACATGCAATTATTGCACCTTTAGGTAGGATAATATTTTTTTCAGTAACCGATGGTAAATTTTCAAAAACACCCAATATCGTACTTCCTTCAAAGAGCGTTTTAATTTGATGTCCAACTAACAATAAAGGAGGATTGTGTCCTGCATTTATAAATTGTAGATTACGAGTTTTAATATTATATTTTCCTATAAATGCTGTAATAAATTTTTCCCTATTGGCATTAGCTAAAATGTTACGATTTAACTCTATCACTAACTCAGATAAAGAAGAAGTCCTTTTAATTAAAGCTCTTAAACTTGCCTGAAAATTTGACATCAACAAAGCAGCAGGAACTCCTTTTCCAGAAACATCAGCAATGCAAAATGCAACTTCGTCGCTATTGAGTTCTATAAAATCATAATAATCACCGCCAACCAAATGATGAGGATGATAATGAGCTGCAACTTCAATCTCTTTGTAGTTTTTAAGGTTTTTAGGAAATAAAAGTGCTTGCATCTCAGAAGCCAATTCCATTTCCTTTTTTATAGCAATTTGATCAATATTTTCTTTATAAAGCCTCTTGTTTTCTATTGCAACAATAATAATATTAGTTAGGGTTTGGATAAAAGAAAGGTGTTTTATAATTGGACTTACTTCAATTTTTTCGCCATCAAAATCACCAATTAACAAATAAGCCAAAGGTTTTGATTTGTGAAAAACAGGAACAATAACATCATAGATTTTTAGTTTATCATTTTTAGGATTTGAAATTAATTCTATTTCCTTAATGCCTAATAAATCTTCTATAACATTAATGCTATCGCAAATTGTACCCAAACATAATTCTTGTTTCCATTCTTTATTATTAAAACTAAAAAGTAGGAGTTTGCCTATTTTTAGTTCATCCAATAATATATTTTTATATAAATCGAGTAATTCGCTTTTTGATAAATTATTATTAATACCTTTTGTAATATTCAAAAGTGTATCTAACTTAAATTTACCTAGTTGTAACCTTTTTTTTATGTTTTTTGTTTGCAAAATTAGTAACTTAAAAAGTTCATCTAAGGTAGCAGGATTTTTTTATTAACAAACATTCCTATCTATTTTTTTTACTTATTAATTATCAGAATAAAAAGATGAGTTTATTTATTAATTGGTTGTTAGCATCTTTATTTATCAGGTAGTTTTCATTATTTTTGGTGCAAATTATTTTGAATGAGGTTAATATTATTTTTATTCTTTTCTCTTTTTTATCACGCTATATTTTTTTCTCAAAATTATATCGATTTAGCAAAATTCCATTATTCTAATACACCACAAAATAAATTTGATAGCATTGGAGGAACTACAAATATTGAAGAATTTGGTGCTGACATTACTTTTCCCATCCAACTCAATAATAAAAATGTAGTTTTATCAGGATTAATACTTGAACAAATAAAATTAAAAATTCATCCTTTAGCCGATTTCACAACCATTTCAACTATAAATCTTAAGATTGGGTTAAACAGAAATCATTCCGAAAAATGGAATGGAACTTACCTATTGCTTCCAAAATTATCTTCCAATTTTGAAAAAATTACTGCCAAAGATTTTCAGTTGGGTGGCTTAATTTTAATGAAGTATAATAAAAATGATAACCTCAAATACAATGTTGGACTTTATTATAATAATGAGTTGTTTGGGGCTTTTTTTGTGCCTTTACTTGGGCTTTATTACAAAAGTAAAAACGATAAATTGGAAGCCAATTTAACTTTACCCATTTGGGCAGACGTGAATTACAAATTAAAAAATTGGTTAATTATTGGAACTAATTTTACTGCGGGTGTTAAAAGTTTTTACTTAGAAAATGATTATACTTATGTCGTTAAAAAAACAAACGAAATTTTCGGTTATCTACAATTCAATATTAATAAAAGTTTACTCATTCAAACTAAAACTGGATATTCTATTGGTAGAAGCTATCGAGTTTATCATGAAAATGAAAAAATTGATATGGGTATTTCTTCTTTCCGTTTTGGCGACCATAGAACAGTTTTAAACCCTGATTTTAAAGATGGATTGATTTTTCAAATTCGTTTAATTTATCGATTTAATTTAGAATAAAATAAGCTGAATAAGATTTGCTTATTTTTGTTAACTAATTATAAGAAATGAAAATAGCTGTATTTCCAGGTTCATTTGATCCCATTACCATAGGTCATCAAAATATAGTTGAAAGGGCTTTACCACTTTTTGATAAAATTATTGTTGCTATCGGTCAAAATTCACTCAAAAACTATTATTTTACTTTAGAACAACGCATCGAATTTATTAAACAAACATTTAGTAATAATCCAACAGTTGCAGTAACAACATATTCTGGACTAACTATAGACTTTTGTAAACAAGTTAATTCTAAATTTATACTTAGAGGAATTAGAAATGTTACAGATTATAGTTATGAAAACGCTATCGCTCAAATGAATAACGCAATGAATAATGGCATCGAAACCATTTTTTTACCAACGATTCCAGAACTATCTGCAATAAATTCAACAATTATTCGTGATATACTGATTCATGGGGGAGAGGTAAGTAAATTTGTTCCTGCAGTAATCAAAAACAAGTTAAAAAAATAGGTTGAATTTACACATGAGGTTAAACCAACTATTAATTATAGTATTCTCTTTTTCTACAGTTTACCTATCTGCAAGCAATGTTGTAATTAAAGGAAACGCTAGTACTTTTATAGGTAAAGAAATAACAATATATAATTATGCTGATTATGTAAGCAATAAAAAAATACAAGTTGGTTTTACAACAGTTGAAGAGAATGGTTCTTATTATTTTGAATTTAATGCGGATGATGTAAAAAAAGTTTTTATTAATATAGAGGATAAATCTGCATGGCTCTTTGTTCATCCTGGTGAAGTTTATAACATCAATTTAAAGTTTGATGAAGATTTTAATAAAGGGAGAATCTATGATAAACAACTTTCTATCATTTTTAATTTTCCAGTTCCAATGGAACTGAATCAACAAGTGAGAAAATTTAATCAACAATTTGATCAATTTATTGCAGATAATAGAGTTTTATTTGAAAAAAGAGACCATTCTATTGAACCAAAATTAAAGGCATTTAAAACCAAAACCCTTCAAGAGGTTGAAAATTCAAATTCTGAATTTGTTACCAATTATATTAAATACAGTATTGCTGCTACCCAAAATGCGTTAGATGTTTCTTATATCATTAGCAATACCAATAAAAGTAATAATACAAAAGCAAATATATATTTAGAATACTTAGACAAAAAGCCAATTTTATATAACAATCCAGAATACATTAACTTTTTTAAGGATTTTTTTAAAGGAGAGTTAAAAGAGTTGACATTACAAATTAAGGGAATTAGTATTTCTGAGGCAATAAATGATAAATCGAGCTTTTTAGAACTTTCAAAAGCATTAGATGCTTACCCTTTTTTACAAGAAGATGAATTTAAAAACCTATTTATTCTACATGGTTTGTTTGAATTAAGTAAAGATAAATACTTTGCCAAAGCAAATATTATTAAAATTTTAACTGAAATAAAAACCAACTCTAAATATCCTAATCAAAAAATTATTGCTTCTAATATTATTTTAGAAATAAATAAAGTAAAATTTGGGAAAGGAAGTCTTGCTCCAGATTTTTCATTAAAAAATAAAGACAATGATATAGTTTCATTAGCTAGTTTTAAAGGAAAACCCATATACATTAATTTTTGGACAACATGGAGTATTCCTAGTCAAAAAGAAATGAAAATAATGCAAAGTTTGTATAAAAAATATGGCAATAAAATCCAATTTATCAGTATTTGTGCAGACAATGATTTTAATAAAATGACTTCATTTATCAATAAAAATGAAAGTTATTCTTGGATTTTTCTTCATAAAGGAAATAATAACCATGTTTTGGATGATTATTATATTGCAACATTTCCTCAATATATTTTAATTGATAAAAATCTTAAAATCATACAGGCACCAGCTGGAAGACCAGGAGGAACAGCAGAAAGAGCAACTGAAAAGAATATAGAAAAAGATTTTTACGACCTCGTCAATAACCATTAATCTAAAATACTTGGGATAACAAGTTTGCTATAGAAGAATAGGTATTTTTCAGTACTTTGTTTTTAATATCTTCATCATTGAGCCATTCAGCTTTGGTAATGTTTTCCTCAATTTGAGGAATTAATTCACCCTCAAAACTACTCTCCATCTCAAACCAACTCGTTTGTTTTAAAACTAGCTCATTTTTAATCGTATAAATATGATAAGTTGGAGGAAATTCTTTTTTAATCATCAAATTAGTCACTCCACATTCTTCATTCACTTCTCGAATGGCAGCTGATCTAGTATCTTCACCTTTCTCAATTTTACCTTTTGGTAAATCCCATTTATCCAATCGATAAATAAATAATTTTTTTCCTTTGGCATTAGTTACAATTCCACCTGCAGCAAATATCATTTTAAACTGAGATTGAAATTGGGTGAAAGCTGCTTCGTAATCGTCAACAGAAACAACTATAACTTCAATTTTACGACCATGTGATAATAAATCAAGAAGAAATGGTGTAATAGTGGTGTTAAAAAACTTCAATACCACGCAATTATAAAAATGATTATAATTTTTAGCATTATTTGTAAAACAAATTATCTTCTCATTTATAAAAACTTTATACATTTGCACCTATGATTTTAAACAAAGAATCGGCTATAAAAATAGCTGAATCACTACTACAAATTAAAGCTATTAAATTGAATCCTACAAGCCCTTTTCAATGGGCATCTGGATGGAATTCACCTATTTATTGTGACAACAGGAAGGCTTTATCCTATCCAATAGTACGAACATATATTCGTCAACAATTAGTTGATGCAATAACTAAACATTTTCCAAATGTTGATGTTATTGCAGGAGTTGCCACTGGAGGAATTGCTCATGGAGCATTAGTTGCCGAAGCAATGGGTTTACCTTTTGCATATATCAGGTCTGCTGCTAAAGAGCATGGAATGCAGAATTTAATTGAGGGAGATATTTTAAAAGGTCAAAATGTGGTGGTAGTTGAAGATTTAATTTCCACAGGAACTAGTAGTTTAAATGCAGTTGATGCACTCATAGAAAATGAATCCAATGTTTTGGGTATGGTTGCTATTTTTACCTATGGTTTTGAATTAGCAGAAACAAACTTCAAGAAAAAAAAATGTAAGTTAATTACCTTAAGTGATTATAATACGTTGATTGAAGTTGCTGCCAATACTAATTATATCTCTAATTCAGATATTGAATCATTAGCTGAATGGAGAAAAAACCCTCATCAATGGACTCCAACCCTAAAAAATAATAAATAATCGTTTAAATTGAAAATAGAAACTAACCATCAACTCATCAATGCTGCTCCAGAGATAGTCTTTAATTTTCTATCCAACATGAGTAATTTTGAAAAATTATTACCTAAAGATAAAATTGAAGACTGGGAAGCAACCAACGAAACCTGTACTTTTAAAATAAAGAATATGGGAACTATCCAATTAAAACGTGTTGCGTCAACTCCTAACTCCTTAATTTATCTCGATTCATTCGGAAAAACTCCTATCAAATTTTCATTAAACATTTACATTGCCGAAAAAACTTCGACTTCAAGCGAGGCATATCTTGCCTTTGATGGAGATGTAAATCCTTTTATGAAACTAATGTTAGGGAAACCTTTAACAGAGTTTTTTAATTATTTAATTCACCAACTTACAAAAATTTATTCCGCATAATTCTTTTCAGTTAAGAAATTTATTTTAAATTTAATCCGAAATAGTTAAAACCTGAACTCATGAAAAAATTATCACTTTTAGTAGTAGCTTTTCCAATAATGTTATTCACTTCTTGCGGTGGCGACAAAAAAGAAGAAAATATTGACGTTGAAAAAAATCCACTCGGAGCATTGATGAAAATGGGTGAAAACATGAAAGAAAATGCAGAAAAGATGGAAAAGAAAGCGAAAGACCATAAAAATGCAAAAGCCATTCACTATGAAGAATTAATAAAATTTTTACCAGAAAGTGTAAGTGGTTATGAAATAGCTAAAGAACCAAAGGGTGCTTCTATGGATATGGGGGAGATGTCTTATTCTTCGGCTGAAGTTAGATTTGAAAATGATAAAGGAGATCGAATTAAGATTATTTTGTTAGATTACAATGCGGCTTACAGTATGTATTCAGTGGCTACAGCAATGTGGGCTAGCGGATTTAAAATTGATACCAGCGAAGAATTAGGACAAAGCATTAATTTAGGCGAAAATATTAACGGTTGGGAATCTTTAAGAAAAAAACAAAAAGATGCCAGTGTTGTTTTAGGACTTGGAGACCGTTTTTTGTTAACCATTGAAGGTAATAATCAAAAAGATTGCGAATTTTTAAAAGAAGTTGCTAAATCGATGGATTTGAGTAAATTGGCTTCGATAGAATAAAGCTATTAAATTTTAAAGTTCATCTACCCTTATATCAAGTAACTTTGAAATGGTATAGTTATTCTTGTTAAAGTATTTTAAATGATTTTAACCAAGCTATTGCACGTATTAGTTGAATCTAGCACAACAAATAATAGATGAAAAAAATGATTATTATCCTATTTTTGTTTTCGATTTCTGTACCATCTAAAGCTCAAGAAGTTCATTTTTGTTTACAATTTTCAAAGAAAGATAAAAAATCTTTATCCGTTAAAGAAGGAAAAGAAATTTCATTTTTACTATTCAATGAAACAGTTTTGGAAAAAGGAAAAATTATTAAAATATCTCCAGATAGTATTTTAATTGAACAATACTCCCCTCCAGGACTGTTTGCAGATGGTGCAACTAATTTTAAAGTTACAAGTTACAACATCAATGAGTTTAAAATAATTGGCTATAAAAAAATAGCAAAAGTAATAGGAGGAACAGCAAAGACAATTTTGATAGTAGCTTCCACCATACTAACATCTGGAGTAGCATTAAAAGCGATAGAGAATGCCAACACAGATAAAGTATTCGATAAAAACATTGATTTGGAGGAAGGTTGGAAAATCGAAATTATTACTTGTAATTAGTAAATTGGATACTATAGAATCAAAGGCTATTAAATCTTAAAAAGTTCATCTACTGTTATATCGAGTGCCTTTGAAATAGTATAAATATTTCCTATCGAAGTATTTAGCACACCTCTTTCTATCCTGCTTATTTGCGAAATTTCTACGTTCGAATCAGCAGCTAATTGAGATTGAGTAAGTTTTTTTTCAATTCTAATTCGCTGTAAATTCTTTCCGAACTTTATAATGAAGTGTTTCTTTTCTGTATCCACCTTAAAACAAAGGTGATATTGATTTAAAAAAATATTATAGGCAAATTTGCCTATGTTTATTTTTTTAACTTATATTAGCAAAATACTAACAACCCAATTTTGGGAATTATTAACTAAAATCAATTATTATGAAAAAAACAGTATTATTATTAACAATTGTAATTGTAGCTTACCTAAGTGGAAAAGCTCAAAATTTACATGAAGCGACAGTTCTAGGGGTTGTCTCTATAGGTAACAAAGATATTGCAACAATTAACGAACTGTCGACGGGATATTTGTATAAAACAACTCTTTATCAACAAGGATTGTTAATTGCTAACGAACTTGTTAATCTTGATTTTAATAATAATCAAAATGAAGAACAAGCAAAAGTTGTGAAACCTAATTTAAATCAAACTATTTTTGCATTTAAAGAAACTAATAATGAACCTAATAATAACTCGGGGTTAGTTAATCCTTATGAATTTGTAGGAGTAAATCATAATTTAGTATTGGAGGCTGTAGGACAAGATTCACATTTCCCTGACATAACTCCTGAAGTAATGTATGGAATTATTCAAGAGGTAATAAAAGAAAAAACAGGTAGCACAGCACTATTATCATTTATTGAAGTTCAAGATAATACAAAACTAATTTTAAATATTGACTTTACTCAAATTAACAGAAGTGTCACTTCTGCAATACTAGGCAATCACTCCTTGACAACAAAACAAGTGCAATTACTTGATAATTTATTTGATAAAATAATAACTGCTCCAAATACGACATCCATTACTAATAGTATTAAAGGATTGGAGAACTCTTTAGCGGTGAGAAATGATTTAACTAATGATGAAAAGATAATAGTGTTTATTGCCTATTCCGTGGCAAGAAATAGTGGTATCTTTTGGGAAGAAGCTTCTACCAATACCTCAAATCCA
>PFUQ01000090.1:18428-18584 GCA_002790175.1 Flavobacteriales bacterium CG_4_9_14_3_um_filter_32_8 | reverse complement strand
TTCTGGTTCCCATTCAATTGGAATGGGTTATTTATTAATAAAACAAGGCTTACAAGATCGAGTAATTTGTGGTGGAGCTCAAGAAATTAATCCAACAGCCATGGGAAGTTTTGATGGATTAGGGGTATTTTCACCAAGAGAAGCTACCCCAACAAA
>PFUQ01000090.1:0-18386 GCA_002790175.1 Flavobacteriales bacterium CG_4_9_14_3_um_filter_32_8 | reverse complement strand
TGGAGGAGGTGCTGCAACAGTTATACTAGAATCGTATGAATCAGCTATAAAAAGAGGAGCTCCTATTTTAGGAGAAATTATTGGATATGGCTTTTCTTCAAATGGTGACCACTTATCCAACCCCAGTATAGATGGGCAATATCGTTGTTTGAATATGGCTTTAAAACAAGCAGCTATTAAAGCAGACGAAATTGATTACGTAAATGCTCATGCTACTTCCACACCTGTTGGTGATGCCATTGAAGCTCAAGCAATTTTTGACGTTTTTGGCAAAAAAGTAGCAGTGAGTTCTACAAAGTCAATGACAGGACATGAATGCTGGATGGCAGGAGCAAGCGAAGTAGTTTATTCGATGTTGATGATGCAAAATAATTTCATTGCACCTAACATAAATTTCGAAAATCCAGACGATATCACCGCAAAAATTAATATTATTGCGAAAACTAAGGAGCAAAAAGTGAATTGTTTCTTATCCAACTCGTTTGGATTTGGGGGAACTAATTCAAGTTTAATTATTAAAAAGTTCAAATAGATGAATAGAGAGGAAATAATAAGTACCGTAAAAGAATTTTTATCTGAAGAATTTGAAGTAGAAAAATCAATCATTGAACCTCAAGCTAACTTAAAAGAAACACTCGATTTAGACAGCTTAGATTATGTTGATTTAGTAGTAGTAATTGAAGAAAACTTTGGATTTAAAGTGACAGGTGAAGATTTTGTTGGAGTTGCCACTTTTGATGACTTTTATACCCTTGTGGAAAAAAAATTAGCCGAAAAAAAGTAAATGAGTCAGTGGAATGGAAAAAGTAAAGGAACAGTTATTGGCTACAGAATATTTCTTAACACAATAAAAATATTTGGGCTTCCTCTTACCTATTTTATTCTCCGTTTTGTTGCTTTTTACTATTTTATTTTTGCAAGCAAAAGCAGGAAACCCGTTGAGGAATTTTATAAAAATGCTTTAAAGTTCTCAGCGGATAAAATAAAAAAAATTACCTGTAAAAATTTTTATTATTTTGGTCAGACCTTAGTTGATAGAGCCGCTTTTTTAATGAAAAAAGGCAATCGATTTACCTACACCTTTACCAATGAAAACTGTCTGATTGACATGAAAAATGCTGGCAAAGGAGGAATTTTATTGAGTGGACATGTTGGTAATTGGGAAATAGCAGGGAATTTATTAAAATCGAGAATTACATCTACCATCAATGTGTTGATGTTGGATGAGGAAGAAAAAAAAATAAAACAATACTTAAAAGGAACAACAGGTGGCTCACATTTTAATATTATTCCCATTAAAAATGATTTAAGCCATGTGATTAAAGTTAATAATGCATTATTGAATAACGAATTTGTTGCAATCCATGCTGATCGATATTTGGAAGGATCAAAATTTATTGAGCTAGTTTTTTTAGGAAAAAAAGCAAAATTTCCATTAGGCCCATTTATTATTGCCTCTAAATTTAATGCACCTGTAACCTTTGTATTTGCTGTAAAAGAAAAGAAATACCATTATTTGTTAAGTGCAACCGATCCAATTATGGAGAAATTAACTCCAGAAGAAATTGCTAAAAAATTTGTAATCGAATTAGAGAAAAAAGTTACCTTACACCCAGAACAATGGTTTAATTATTACGATTTTCACAAATAATGCTATTAACTAAAGAAAATATTACTGAAATTATTCCTCAACAAGCTCCTTTTGTAATGGTAGATAATTTGGTTTCGGCAGACGAAACAGGATTTAAATCTACCTTTAAAGTGGAAGAAAATAACCTCTTTTTAAAAGATGGGAAACTACAAGAACCTGCTCTTATTGAAAATATTGCACAAACTGTTGCTGCTGGGTTTGGATTTGTTGATAAACAAGCAGGTGGAAAACCAAAAATTGGATTTATTGGAGGAATATCAAAACTTAATATCCATGCATTACCTACATTAAACAAAACCATTGAAACTACCGTTACTCATCTTCATCAATTTGAAAATATTTATTTAATTAAAGGGGAGAATTTTTGTGATGGAGAATTGCTAGTAACCTGTGAAATGAAAATTGTTGTTCAAGAATGAAACAAGCATGCTAAAATTTCGAAACAAAGTGAGGTGCTTATTAGCGACTTCCATCTGACAAAAAACAAATTAAAAAAGAACAGATGAAATTAACTACAGAAATAGAATTTGATATCCGATTTAGTGAAACCGATGCTATGGGTGTGGTTTGGCATGGTAACTACCTTAAATATTTTGAAGACGGAAGAGAAGCTTTTGGAAAAAAATTTGGGATGCAATATTTAGATATTTATGCCAATGGATATTTTACACCTATCGTAAAATCAAGCATCAACCACAAATCGCCAATATATTATGGACAGCGTGCTAAAATCATTACCACAATGATACCAAGTAAAGCTGCTAAAATTATTTTTGGATATGAAATCATCAACTTAACCACCAATAAAATAAGTGCAGTTGGCTCTACCATGCAAGTTTTCTTGATTAAGGAATCGAATGAAATGGATCTTAATATTCCTGGTTTTTATTTAGAATGGGAAGCAAAATTAGGAATTGAAAAATGATAACATATATAGGTTTAGAAAATATTATTTCTCCACTCGGAATAACCGCTGAAGAAAATTTTAATCAAATAAAACAAGGTAATACCAGCATTAATTACCACCGAGGTATTGGATTTGGACATGAAAACATATTTCTTTCCAAGCTAAAAAATACCCCTAGTTTTTATGAATTGCTGTCACAATGTTTGCAAGCTGTTATTAAAGGCACTGAAGATGAATTAATTTTATCAAAAGACACGATTGTAATTATTAGTACCACCAAAGCTGATATTAAGGAAAATATTACAACGCCAATTATAGCTGCTATCAAAAAATTAACAAAAGAATTTCAACTTCAGCAGCAACCCATAGTAATTTCTAATGCCTGTATTTCTGGCGTTTTAGCCATGAATACCGCTAACAATTTTATTAAAGCAGGTATTTATAAAAATGCTTTTGTAATTGGAGCCGATGTCGTTAGCGATTTCGTGCTGTATGGATTTCAATCTTTATATGCGATAAGCGACAAACCTTGTCAGCCTTTTGATAAAAACAGAACAGGAATTTCGTTGGGCGAAGGAGCTGGAGGAGTTTTTATGTCGTCTGATAAAAATGTGTTTAAATCGACTTGTTTTGAGTTTGTTGAAGGAACATCATCCAATGATGCCAATCACATTTCTGGACCATCAAGAACTGGCGAGGGGCTTGTTAGAACAGTGAATAATTCGTTAGCATTGGCTCAATTAAAACCATCAGCAATAGATTTTATTTCGGCACACGGAACAGGCACAAGTTTTAATGATGAAATGGAAGCTATTGCGTTTAGTAGATTAGGCATGAATACTATTCCATTAAACAGTTTGAAAGGATATTTTGGACATACACTTGGAGCTGCAGGTTTGATAGAAACAGCCATCTGTTTGCAATCATTACGGAATAATTTATTAATTAAAACATTAGGATTTGAAGAAGATGGGGCATCAGAAAAAATAAATATTACGACTCAAAACATAACCACAGAAGTAACTACCATTTTAAAAACAGCTTCAGGTTTTGGAGGTTGCAATGCCTCTGCAATAATTAGAAAATTGAAATGAATTACATCACTACATATTGCCATATAGCATTAAATAATTGCTATGTTAATGGCAAATTAACACATTCGTTTAATAGCAATTCTATTGATGATTTTACCAAAGAATTTTATAAATCTTTAATCCTAGAATATCCAAAATTTCATAAAATGGATCGGTTGGCTAAAACAGCTTTTTTAGGAACAGAAGTGCTAAAAAAAGAATGCCCTGAGATTTTAAATTATAAAGATGATGAAATCGCAATCTTATTTTCAAATAACAATTCAAGTGCCTTAACCGACGTTAATTTTCAAACTTCCTATCAAAATGGAGGTGTACCCAGCCCTTCTTTATTTGTTTATACGCTGCCCAATATTTTGATTGGTGAAATTGCTATTCGCAATAAATGGTATGGCGAAAATATGTTTACGGTAGCCGAACATTTTGATGCTGAATATTTTGTGAATTATTGCAATGTTTTACTACATAAAAATGCAGCAGCAGCTCTTTGCGGTTGGCTAACAATTGATGATAATAAAATTGAAGCTTTCTTGTTTTTTGTAACTAAAAAAGATTTTAATGAGTTAAATTTACCGCTAGAATCAAAACAATTAATAGAATTATATACAAAAAATTAAACTTAAGTGCAATGGAAGCGTTAAAAACAAAATTAAAACAACAAATAATTGAGCAATTAAACCTAGAAGATTTTAGTGTTGCGGATATTAAAGATGATATGCCTCTATTTGGAGAGGGATTAGGATTAGATTCAATCGACGCTTTAGAATTGATTGTTTTGTTAGAAAATAATTACAACATCAAATTAACCAACCCCGAAGAAGGTAAAAGTGTTTTTAATTCGGTCAATTCTATGGCTGAATATATTGTTAAAAATAGACCATAAAATAGATTGTCTTTTGAGACCTTCATTTAATGAAAACAATACTTTTTATACTATTTTCTTCTTTACCTTTTATCAACTTTTCTGTAGATACAGAAGAATATTATGCTGTTTTTTCAGGAAAATCTATTCAAAACATTGATCAATTAATTACTGAATTAGAACAACAAGAGCACACAACTACTAACAATGCATACAAAGGAGCTCTTTTAGCTAAAAAAGCAGATTTTGAAGACGATGTTTCAAAAAAAATTAAAACTTTTAAAATTGGAGTTCAATTACTAGAAATTGAAATTGAAAAATTTCCAAAAGAAACAGAATATCGTTTTTTACGCCTTTGCATTCAAGAAAATTGCCCTAAAATTTTAAATTACGATAAAAATATAAAGGAAGATGTTCAACTAATCACCAATAATTTTTCCAAGCAGCCCAAAAGCCTAAAAACCATCATTGCTAATTACGCAAAAACCTCTAAACAACTAGATGCAACTCTTTTAAAATGAAATAGCCATAAACTTATGTCCATAAATTGTGATGATGATAGACTGGCGTCCTTCAGCCGAAGGATGACCGCTTTAAAATAATAAATATCTACGTATGAAAAAAATACTCGTTATCAACTTTTCACAAACAGGTCAATTAAATGCAATTATTGATAATTTTTTAATTCCTTTTAAAAATTCAGCAATCGACATAGACCGAATGTTTATAGAGCCAAAAAAACCTTTTCCATTTCCTTGGTCCACTAAATCGTTTTATGATGTAATGCCCGAAACAGTTTTAGAACAACCTATAGAAATTTACGCACCAAAATTTAAACATAATGAATATGATCTAATAATTTTAGGTTATCAAACCTGGTATCTTTCCCCATCCATGCCAACTACCGCCATTTTAAAAAACGAACAGTTTTGTAACTTATTAAAAGGCAAACCTATTGTTACCATTATTGGTGCTAGAAACATGTGGTTAAATTCGCAAGAAAGTGTTAAAGCATTAATTAAAAATGCTGGAGGAAAGTTGGTTGCCAACATCCCATTAGTAGATAAAACATCAAATTTAATTAGTGTAATCACCATTTTTTATTGGCTATCCACAGGAAAAAAAGATAGAAAATGGGGAATATTTCCATTGCCTGGAATATCAGATGAAGACATCAATGAAAGCCATATTTTCGGGGAAAAAGTAGTAGAATCGTTACAAAAAGATAACTTCTCCAACTTGCAAAACGATATTCTTAAACTCAATAAAATACAAATAAAAACCAATATTCTTTTTATAGAATTAAGAGCCAAAAAATTATTTAAAATTTGGGCTAATACGATTCAAAAAAAAGGAACAACTCCAAAAAAAAGAGCTTTATGGCTACTCCTATTTCGAATTTATTTGAATGTTGCTCTTTTTGGTCTTTCTCCTATTGTTTTGCTAGTTTATAACATTGTTGTACGACCATTTACTTTTAATAGAATTAAAAATAAAAAAGAGTATTTTTGCACGATTAAAATCAATTAGAGGAATGCCAAAAGCAAAAGTATATATCACAAGAACATCTAGTTTTTTACCCAACTCGCTTGTCACAAACGATGAAATGGAAGAATATTTGGGGTACATCAATGGAAGGAAATCTAAAACTAAAAATCTTATTTTACGAAATAATAAAATTAAGGAGCGTTATTATTCCATAACCAAAGAGGGAAAAACAACCCATACCAATTCAGAAATGGCATCACTAGCAGTTAAAGATTTATTTAACAATAGACCTGATGAAATAAAAGAAATAGATTTATTGTGTTGCGGAACATCATCACCCGACCAACTGATGCCTTCGCATGGTGTTATGGTTCACGGTTGGTTGCCAGAAATGAGTGCCATTGAAGTGATAACTCCTTCTGGGAATTGTTGCTCAGGGATGCACGCACTTAAATATGCATACATGTCGTTGCTTACAAATGAGAAAAAAAAAGCTGTTTGTACAGGTTCTGAACGTCTTTCTAGGATTATGAGAGCAGAACAATTTGAAGGAGAGATTAGTCAATTAGCCAAACTGGAAAAAGATCCATTAATCGCTTTTGAAAAAGATTTTTTAAGATGGATGCTTTCTGATGGAGCAGGAGCATTTTTGTTAGAAAAAGAACCCAATCCAACTGGTTTATCATTAAGTATAGATTGGATAGAATTGATTTCTTTCGCTAATCAGGAAGAAGTTTGTATGTATATGGGAGGAGAAAAAATGGAGAATGGAGAATTGAAGGGATATACGGAATATAATCCAGAAGAAATTATGGGTAAATCACTGCTGAGTATTAAACAAGATACTAAGCTTTTAGGGGAAAAAACAACAGCATTAGGATTTGTAAAACTAAACGGTATTCTAAAAGAACGAAACCAATCCATAGAAGAAGTTGACCACTTTTTGGTTCACATGTCTAGTTATTTCTTTGAAGAGCAAATTTTTCAAACACTCGAAGAAAATGGAATAGGTATTCCTAAAGAAAAATGGTTTAGTAATTTATCTACAAAAGGAAATGTTGGATCAGGTTCAATTTATCTAATGGTTGACGAACTCCTTAAAAGTGGAAAAGCAAAAAAAGGACAAAAAATTTTATTAGCAATTCCTGAAAGTGCAAGATTTTCTTATGCTTTTAGCTTATTAACCGTTTGTTAATATGGAAAAAAAAGACATTCCTCAAGATACAAGTCCTTTAAAAAATATGACTAGAGAAGTGTATTATGTTAAAAATAGTGATGGAAAGTATGAAACAGGATTAAGTGCTGGTTGGGTCGTAAAAAATGAAGCATTAGAAAATGCTTGGGAAGACATTAATGAACAAGTTAGAGCAGCCAAACAAGCCGTTCTAACTGGTGAAAAAAGTCCTATTTATTATTATTTTGTACTTCAATTAATGGATTACAATGTATTATCAGGTTATACTGGATTTTGGAAATTCTCTATAAAAAAACACATGACCAGCAAAGGTTTTAAAAAGTTAAGCGACCAAAAAATAGAAATTTATGCGAAAGTTTTTAACATTACTGTTGATGAACTTAAAAACTTTAACCACTAGTGGCAGAAAATTACCAACACATACAAACAGCCCATTGTGAAAATGGCGTTGTTACAGGTTTACTAAAACATCAAGGGCTTGATTTTATGACAGAACCCCTTGCTTTTGGTTTAGGTTCTGGTTTGTTTTATATTCATATCCCTTTTTTAAAAGTTAGTGGCGGTCCAGCAATTTCTTTTCGAACAGTTCCTGGTGCAATATTTAAAAGAACTTGTAAAGCATTACAAATTGAAGTTGTTCGTAAAAAATTTTCAAATGAATTATTAGCCCAGCAATTTTTAGACGAAAAAATTGCTCAAGGAATTCCTGTTGGCTGTCAAGTTGGAGTATTTCACCTCTCCTATTTCCCAAAAGAATATCGCTTTCATTTTAATGCACACAACATTATTGTTTATGGAAAAGAAAACGACACCTACAACATTAGCGACCCTGTTATGGAAACTGTTACCACTCTCACTATTGAAGAATTAAAACGAGTCCGATTTGCTCAAGGTGTATTAGCCCCAAAAGGGCATCTTTATTATCCAAAAAGTATAGAGAACTTCGACAAAAAATTGATTCAACGAGGAATTGTAAAAGGAATTAAACGAACAGTAAATGATATGCTACATATACCTGCACCAATAGTAGGAATAAGTGGAATAAGATTCACCGCTAATAAAGTAAAAAAATTAAGAGCTAAATTAGGCATAAAACAAGGTGGGTTATTTTTGGGTCAGATTGTTAGAATGCAGGAAGAAATTGGTACTGGTGGTGGAGGATTTCGATTTTTATATGCAGCTTTTTTAGAAGAAGCCGCCGAATATTTACAAGATGATCGGTTAATTCCCATTTCTGAGCAAATTACCAAAGCTGGAGACTTATGGCGTTCCTCTGCAGTGCAAATGGCGGGAATTTACAAAGGAAGGATAACCGAACAGAAAGATTTTGATGATGCAGCAAACATGCTATATGAAATAGCCGAAGTGGAGAAAACTGCTTTTAAACAGCTTGAAAAATTGAAATTTAACTCTTGAATGCAGATTTATCACATATTGAACTTAATGCTATAAGTAAACAGTATAAAAAAACTTTAACGCAAAGTTTAAGCAATGTTTCATTTCAAATAAATGTCGGCGAAAAAATAGGAATTTTAGGTCCAAATGGAGCTGGAAAAACTACTTTAATTTCTATTTTATGTGGATTAATTGAACCAACAACAGGCTCAGTCCATTATAAAAAAAAAGATAACCAAACCATTTCTGGTGTTGATTTAAAAAAGATAATAGGATTTGTACCACAAGAATATGCCTTTTACCACGAGCTCACACCTTTACAAAATTTAGCCTATTTTGGGGCACTATACAACCTTACCCAACAAGAAATTAAAACAAGGTCTAATCAATTACTTTCATTTTTAGAAATTTCAGAAGTTGCCAATAAAAAAATCAATACGTTTTCGGGAGGAATGAAAAGAAAAGTAAACTTAGCCATTGGATTAATTCATCAGCCAAAAATACTTTTTTTAGACGAACCAACTGTAGGTGTTGATGTTCAAACTAAACTTGCTATCATTACTTTTTTAAACGAAATCAATACTCAAGGAACCACCATCATTTATTCTTCACATCATTTAGCTGAAGCTGAAGATTTTTGCAATCAGTTAGTTATGATTGATAAAGGAAATATCGTAGCAAATGGACCAACTTTAGAACTGATTAAAAATCATGATGTTAAAGATTTGCAGGCATTATTTATTCAATTAACCGAAAATAAATAAGCACTAATGAATAAATTAATTGCCTCCTTAAAAAAAGAAACCTTGCTCTTATTTAGTGATAAAATTGGACTTTCTATGCTATTTTTAATGCCAGTTTTATTAGTTTTTATCATTACTATCATTCAAGACAGTGCTTATAAAATGGTAAATGAAAATAAGGTTTCTTTACTAGTATCCAATCAAGATAGCGGGGAATTAGGAAATAAATTAATACTATTGATGAATAAATCAGGTTTATTTAATTTAGAACAAGTAAATGCCTCAACACCAACAGCATTAAAAGAAACATTATTGGCTAAAAACAAACTGACTGCACTTTTTATTCCTCAACAATTTTCCCTTCAACTGACACAAAAAGCGGCACAAATTAGTCAAACCATGACGTATGAATTGGGGTTAAGAGAAATTAAACCCATCGCTTTAACGCTATCAGAAACTAATTTAACCTTTTACCACGACCCTATACTTCAAGAAAATTATAGTTATTCGATAACCAATGTTATTGCTTCATTTTTAAATGGAATAGAAAATGAATTATTGATAAACACAATATACACAGAAGTAGGTATTGAAAATTCACCTGAAACTATAAAACAACAAATTTTGTCGAATAAAATTGGGATTAATCAAATTGCTGCAACTAACTCAGCTAAAATGGCACAACCCAACTCTACCCAACACAATGTGCCAGCATGGACTATTTTTGCGATGTTTTTTATGGTTGTTTCTTTAGGTAGTAATATTGTAAAAGAACGCTTAAATGGAAGTTTTTTACGATTGAAAACAATGCCGACCAATTATCTTCACATATTATCCGCTAAAATGATTATTTATATGTTGGTAGCTTTTTTACAATTTGCCTTAATTTTTTCTATTGGAATGGTCGTATTTCCTTTTATTAATTTACCCCAGTTGGTTTTACCATCATCAATAGTTGCTGTAATTTTTACGATTTTTTGTTGTAGTTTAGCGGCTGTTAGTTACGCATTAATGATAGGAGCCTTAGCAAAAACACAAGAACAATCGAATGGTTTTGGAGCAATCTCCATCATCATTTTTGCTGCTTTGGGAGGAATTTGGGTGCCAACTTTTGTTATGCCTAATTACTTACAATTAATTAGCAACTTTTCGCCAATGCATTGGTGTTTAGAAGGTTTTTATATCTTATTTTTAAAAGATGGAAGTTGGACAGCGTTATTTCCTGTTTTTGGATTCTTACTACTTTTTTCAGCCCTCTGTCAAACGACAACATACATAAAATTAAAAATTGAAAAAATAATATAATATGGAATTACCTCAACTAAAGAAAAAATTAAAAAAAGAAATTATTCAATACTTAAATTTATTGGACATTACCCCTGATGACATTAAAGATGACACCCCTTTATTTGGAGAAGAATTGGGTTTAGATTCTATTGATTCTATTGAAATGATTGTACTCTTAGAAAGAGAGTATGGTATTAAAATTAATAACCCAGTAGAAGGTAGAAAAATTTTAGTAGATGTGAATCACATGGCGGAGTACATTCAAGAACATGCTAATAAAAAGCCATAAACACCAATGAAGCACGTGTTTGTTACAGGAATAGGAGTAATATCTGCAATTGGAAATAATTGCGAAGAGAATCTATCGCATCTTCAGAAAGGGAAAACAGGTATTGGCAAAGCGATTCATTTAGATTCTAATTATGCAAAATTATTTCCATTTGGTGAAGTAAAATTGAGCACATCAGCACTAAAAAGCAATCTAAACATAGCACAAAAAGGATTAACACGAACAGACTTACTAGCGTTTACAGCAGTTCAAGAAGCTATTCAAAAAGCAAATTTAACAGCCCAAGAAATTTCATCAGAAAATACAGCCTTTATTTCTGCAAGTACTATTGGCGGAATGTGTTTAACTGACCAATTGTATCAAGATGCAAATTCTATTTCTAAAAGCAAAGAGTATGTAAAATCATACTCTGTAAGTGCACATGCATTAAAAATTGCCGAAAACTATCAATTAAAAGGGACTATAGATGTTATCAATACAGCATGCTCTTCTTCTTTAAACGCCATTATGATGGGTACTCGATTAATAAAATCGGGCAGAGCAACAAGAGCAATAGTCGGTGGAACAGATGCTTTAGGAAAATTTACTATAAATGGTTTTAATGCCCTACAAATTTTGTCGAAAAACCCTTGTAAACCTTTCGATAAATATAGAGACGGACTAACATTAGGCGAAGGAGCTGCCTATTTAATTTTAGAATCGGAAGAAGTTGTTGGTAAAAAAAATTTATATGCCGAAATTTTAGGTTATGGAAATAGCAATGATGCTTTTCACCCATCATCTTTGTCAGAAGAAGCATTTGGAGTTGTTGCCGCAATGAACAAAGCATTAAAAAGAGCCACATTATCCCCACAAAAAATTAACTACATCAACACCCATGGAACAGCCACAGAAAATAACGACACAACAGAACTAACTGGAATAAAAAAGATATTTGGAAATTACCCAGCTTTCAATTCAACAAAATCCTATACCGGACACACGTTAGCTGCCTCAGGAGCAATTGAAACAGTTTTTAGTATATTTAGTCTTCAACAGCAAGAACTTTATCCAAGTTTAAACTTCGAAACCCCTATTTCACCATTTAATCAACTACCCATTCTTAAGTATCAGCAACACCAAAACATCAATTATGTAATGACCAATTCATTTGGCTTTGCAGGGAATTGTTCCTCTTTAATTATTGGAAAACCTTTGTAATCATGTATATTCTAGACCATAGGTGTATCTCTCCTCAACCTACTTTTAACGGTTGTTTTTTTACTGGAGAAGTAAAAATAAACCATGGAAATCTATATTACTCCATTGAACCAGATTACACCGATTTAATCCCAAAAAATTTGTTGAGAAGAATGGAGAAAGCAACAAGAGTTGGTATTGGAGCTGGTATTCCATTATTAGAAAAGTACCCAATTATTGATGGGATTATTTTGGGTACTTCCACAGGTGGTTTTAGTGGATGTGTTGAATTTTTGAAACAAATTGTACAATACAATGAAGGAACTTTAACTCCAACCAATTTTGTTCAAAGTACACCTAATGCAGTTGCAGGAATACTTGCCTTAATGAGCAAAAATAGGGGATACAATATTACCCACACCAATTTAGGTTTGTCGTTTGAAGCAACTTTATTGGATGCAATGCTATTGTTGGAAGAAAACGAAGCTAAACAACTTTTAGTAGGAGCAATAGAAGAAACTTCTGAGTACAACTATAATATCGACTCAGCATCCGATTTTTTTAAAGAAATAGCAGTACCCTCCACCCAACTACTCCAAAGCAACACCAAAGGAAGTGTTAGGGGAGAAGGAGCTGCCATGTTTGTTGTGTCTAGTAAAAAAGATAATGCATTGTGTGAGTTGGTTGATGTAGCTCAATTTTCTTTTCCTCAAAAAAATACCATTCAAGAAAAAGTACTTCAGTTTTTAAAGAAAAACAATACTCCATTAGCAGCTATAGATGCATTAGTGTTAGGATATAATGGCGATAATCGTTTTGATTTTCGGTATGATGAATTAGCTGAACAATTTAACGATACCTCCATTTTCTCCTATAAAAATTTAATCGGCGATTCACCAACAGCAAACAGTTTTGCCCTATGGTTGTCTTGTTCTATTTTAGAAGGCAAGGAAATACCAAAAGAAGTTTATTACAAAGAAACTGATAAAGAAATTAAGTCCATTTTAATCTACAATCATTACAACAATATACAACATAGTTTTATTTTAATGAGATCGGTTTAAAATTGTTTATTAATTCTAGTTTTCTAATTGTTAAACAATTCTTTGCTTAGGAGCTGTCACGGAATAAAGTTTACAGAATTGACGCAGTAATTTTGCTCTTTTTTAAGGCGTAAATGAAACGAATAGCCTTAGCTATTTAACGATTTCACAACGAAGAAAAAGGACGAAAGAACAAGTAAAAATGCAAAGGTTATTTTGTAACAGCTCCTAAAGCAATAATTACAAAAATGATTACCTTCGCAAAGGTTTAAAACAGAAATCAAACATAAATGAACATTTACATTACTGGAATTGGAGTTATCTCAGCAATTGGATTAAATGTTCAAGAAAATTACCAATCTTTAAAAAATAAAAAAACTGGAATAGCTCCAATTCATTTACTTAACTACAAAGAAAAATTACTAGTTGGCGAAGTTAAATTGAGTAATGAAATGTTGGTGAATCATCTTCATGTTGCAACTCCAATTTCAAGAACTTCTTTATTGGGCATAGTTGCAGCCAAAGAAGCTTGGGGAAATAACCAACACCATCAAGACATTAGAACAGGCTTGATTTCTTCAACTTCTGTTGGAGGAATGGACAATTCTGAAAAATATTACCAACAAAAATTAGAAAATCCAACTCCCGATATTTCATTAATCACTACGCATGATAGCGGCGATACTACCGAACGAATTGCAAAAGAATTAGGAATTTCGGGTTATATCAATACCTTGTCAACAGCCTGTTCTTCTAGTGCTAATGCAATTATGTTGGGAGCCAGAATGCTGCAGCAAAATAAACTCGATCGTGTGTTAATTGGTGGTTCGGATAGTTTAACCAATTTTACCATCGAAGGATTCAAATCATTAATGATTTATAGTGATGAATGGGTAAAGCCTTTTGATGAACATAGAAAAGGTTTAAACCTTGGCGAAGGAAGTGGTTTTTTGTTGTTAGAAAACGAAAAAAGTATATCCCTCACAAAAAATAAACCTTTGGCAATTCTTTGTGGATGGAGTAATGCCGCAGATGCATATCATCAAACAGCTTCTTCACCCGATGGAAAAGGAGCTACATTAGCCATACAACAAGCACTAAAAAAGGCTAATTTAAAACCTTCCGATATTTCATACATTAATGCTCACGGGACTGGTACTTCCAACAACGATTTATCAGAATCAGTTGCATTAAAAAATGTTTTTAAAGAAAATATTCCACCTTTTAGTTCTACCAAAGCATATACAGGACACACGCTTGCAGCCTCAGGAACTATTGAGGCAGTATATGCTGTTTTAGCACTACAACATCAAATAATTTTACCCAATCTAAATTACTCTACACCAATTTCAGAAACCATGTTAATTCCTGAAGTGGAGTGGAAAATCAATCAAGAAATAAATACAGTTTTATCCAATTCGTTTGGTTTTGGAGGAAATAATTCAACCATTATATTAAAAAAAGCATAATATGTATTATATCAATGCTTGTTCTACCATATCACACCAAGGTTCTTTTCAAAATGAATCTTGGATTAATGAGTTAAAAATAGTAACCAACAATAGCAAATTAATTACACCCAACTATAAAGAATTTGTAGATGCGGCTGATTTGAGAAGAATGAGTAAAATTATTCGCATGGGAATTGCTTGTAGCAAAGATTGCATTCAGCAAGCCGAAATTGATAATCCAGATGCTATTATTGTTGGAACAGGTTTGGGTTGTTTAACCGATACCGAAAAATTTCTTCACAATACATTAACCATTGAAGGATTAATTCCACCGACTGCTTTTATTCAATCCACTCACAATACCATTGCTGGACAAATTTCGTTGGCATTAAAAAACCATCAGTATAACATGACGCATACCCAAAATAGCTTGTCGTTTGAACATGCATTAATGGATGGTATGTTGTGTTTAGATGAAGAAAAAGATACTGTTTTAGTAGGTTCTGCTGACGAAAACATTGCGTTAATGGATGAGTTGTCCAAATCATTTAATTGGTCTGAAATTGAAAATAAATTAACTTCAGGAGCATCTTTTTTTATCGTGTCGAATGCAAAAAATAATTTAACTAAAGTTCAATTAATTGATTGCTTTACAGTTGGTTTGAATGATACCAATCCTAAGGCATTAATTACCTCCTTTTTAGCAAAAAATAACTTATCATTAAATGATATCGATTTAGTTTTATTCAATTCTAATGGAACACTAAAATTGGATATCATCCAAAAAGAATTTAATCCCATTTCTGTTTTATCTTATGAGCACTTTTGCGGTTATTATTTTACCAATGTTGCTTTTGGAATGCACTTAGCTACTGAAATTTTAAACAAAAAAAAGACCTCTTTTATTACCAATAACAAACCTGTTCATCGTATTTTATTGTACAATAATTTTAACAACAAAAACATTGGTTTAACACTATTACAAGCACTTGAAGCATAACATTACTCTCATATTATTTGTGGTAGTGGTGATTATATCTTCCTACTTTTTGGTTGAATCGCCCTATTTGATAGGAACGATTGTTATACTTGTTTTGGTGTTGTTTGTTGTAATTGTGTTGGGTGTTAGTTTTATTCAATTCAATTACTTCGTTAAGAGCATTAATAAAGGTGATAATAAAGAAATTTCATTCACATTTGATGATGGCCCTAACCCAGAAACCACACCACAAGTTTTAGCCATTCTAGCTTGCGAAAACATTAAAGCAACATTTTTTGTGATTGGACATCAACTCGAAGAAAATAAAGCATTGCTTCTAAAAATCCACAATGAAGGTCACACCATTGGAAACCATTCTTATTGTCATACCAAAAAATTAACCTTGTTTTCTACCATTCATTTAATGAATGATATTGAGAAATGTTCGGTAGCCATCGAAAAAATTATTCATCACAAACCATTATTGTTTCGACCACCTTTTGGAATTACAACACCACGATACCAGAGAGCTTTAAAACATTTAGACATGAAATCGATAGGGTGGAATATTCGTTCATTCGATACCATAGCAAAAAACAAAAAAGCACTATATAAAAAAATAACTCGTAAAATTTCGGATGGTTCAATTATTTTATTTCATGATACTCAACAAATAACTGTTGACGTTTTGCCTGAAATTATTCAATTTTGCAAAACAAACGGCATAACTATTGTTCCATTACCAGAATTAATCAATACCCGAGCTTATGCATAAATTTTTTGGAAGTATTTTACTATTAATTTTTTCTTTAAGCGGTACTGCTCAAGAAAAAACACCAATCAAAGACCCAGTATTCTTAAAAAATAAACTCATTAAACAAGCAAAAGAAACCTCATCGATTATTGCCAATTTTACCCAAGAAAAGCAAGTAAGTTTCATGAATAAACCTCAACTTTCTGAAGGTGTTTTTTACTATCAACAAGCCAACAAAATGAGATGGGAACAAAATTCGCCTTTCGATTATGTGTTGTTGATTAATGAAGGAAAAGTTAGAATAAAAGACAATGGAAAGGAAAAAAAACTTACTGGAGCAAATAAAATGATGGGTAAAATAAATACATTAATGATTGGGTTAATTAACGGAGATTTACTTGAAAGTAAAGAATTTATTACCAAGTATTTTACACTAGGTGAATTTTATGTGGTTGAACTTACCCCCACCAATCAACGGTTAAAATCTGTTTTTAATACCATCGAATTAACATTTTCAAAAAAAACGACTCGCCTAAAAGAACTTACCTTTTTTGAAAGTTCAGGGGATAAAAGTGTGATGAAATTTTTTAACGAAAAGCTGAATCAACCCATAAAACAATCTATTTTTATAACTTTATAAAATGCTAATCAACAATTTTTTTACCATCACAACATTAGAACAAACGGATGGTGTTATTCTTTCAACCATAAAAATCGATGCTTCGCACCAAATATTTGAAGGGCATTTCCCGAACAACCCGATTACTCCTGGAGTAGTTCAAATTCAATTGGTAAAAGAATTATTAGAAAAAACTTTTAACCAAACCTTGTTTTTAAAAGAAATAGGTAGATGTAAATTTTTAGCCATTCTTAACCCAAACGAAAATGCTGAAATACTTATAAAAATTGACTTTACGAAAGAAGACGGGATAATAAAAGTAACTGCTGATGGCACTTCAAAAGAAGGTAGTCAAACTTTTTTTAAATTTAATGCGAGGTATGAGAGGGTTATAAATATAAATTAATACTATGACAACCCATTCAACATTCGAACAAATAAAACGCACCAATGAAATAGGCCAAGAATATTGGAGTGCAAGAGAATTGCATGAAGTATTGGAATATATTAAATGGGATAAATTCCTTAACGTAATTGATAAAGCTAAACAAGCTTGCAAGAACTCTGGACAAGAGCCTTCCAATCATTTTCCCCGAATGGAGAAATTGATAGATTTACCTAAAGGAGCTAAACGAGATATTGGAGATATTCATCTAACAAGATATGCGTGTTATTTGATTATTCAAAATGCAGACCCATCTAAAGAAGTAGTTGCTTTGGGGCAAACGTATTTTGCTATTCAAACACGGAAGCAAGAAGTTTTAGATGAAAATTTTGGAAAACTCCAATCGGAAGAAGAAAAACGCCTGTTCCTCAGAAAAGAAATGGCGGAGCACAACAAGCAATTAGCTGATGCTGCTAAAAATGCAGGAGTTATTCAACCTTGGAAATATGCCATTTTTCAGAATCACGGTTATATGGGTTTGTACAATGGTTTAGGGGCAAAAGAAATTCATACTAAAAAAGGATTAAAGAAAAGTGAGAGCATTCTCGACCACATGGGAAGTACAGAGTTAGCTGCCAACTTATTTCGTGCTACACAAACGGAGGAAAAGCTTAAAAGAGAAAACATTAAAGGAAAGCAAAAAGCCAATCAAACCCATTATGAAGTGGATAAAAAAGTGCGGCAAACCATTAAAGAATTAGGAGGTACCATGCCCGAAGATTTGCCAATGGCAGAAAGTGTTAAGAAAATTGAAAATGAAAAGAAAAAAGCACTGAAACCGCCACATAAAAAGAAATAGCTATAACAAAACAAAAAAAAGCAAATCAAACTCAACATCATAAGTAGATTCAATGCCAACTGAAATTCAACATATTAACTCAGAAAAACCAATTCTTAATTTCAACTTTTGCATCATTATTCCTACTTATAATAATGCTAAAACCCTAAAAAGAGTAATAGATGGTGTTTTAAAATTTGGAGTAGGGTTTCATATAATTGTTGTTAATG